>NZ_DBMAFI010000011.1:0-95260 GCF_057864385.1 Bilophila sp.
AACCCCACCCCCTCCACTTCAAAGACTTTTGTGTTTATCGAATCCCTGTTTCCAGCGTTCCCCAAGGCGGATTACCGTTTGAAGCAACGTACAGGGTAAAGATGGAATACTCTGGACGGAACCGACCCTCACTGATGAAAAGCCGAGCCGCCGTTCCCCCTGCCGCCTTTTCCGCAATTCCCTTTTCCCTTCATTCACGGTAGGGTGCCGACACGCAGCGGGGAACTTCTCCCCGCCCTACCCAACAAACCTCAAAGGGAACCATATTCCCTTTCCTCAGCAGATACCGGAGCCATCGTGACGCGCCGTTTTCTCTTTTTCCTGCTCACGTTCCTCACACTGATTTGCCCGGCGTATGCAGCGCCTCTGCAACCGGGCTTTAAAACCCTCGGCATCTGGGAGCCGGCCCAAAACATACGCTTGGACTTCGCCGTCTGGTATCCCAGCCGTTCCACTCCCTTTCAGGTCAATTACGGCGACTGGAGCTTTTCCGCCGCACGCGGCAGGGCCCCAGTGGAAGGAAAACACCCGCTCATCCTGCTCTCCCATGACAGTGCGGGCTCACGCTTTTCCCTGCATGAACTGGCATCGCAGCTTGCCCGCAACGGCTTTGTCGTCATGGCCTTCACGCATCCCGGCGACAACGTGGATGAGATGGGTACCCTTTTTATGCCCGCGCAGGTGGCAGGCCGGGCCAAACAGCTCACACAGGCACTGGACATTGCCCTGGCCAATCCCGAAACGGGGCCGCTCATCGATCCCGACCGCATCGGCGTCCTCGGCGTCGGCCCCGGCGGTACGGCAGCCATGCTCATCGCCGGAGCACGGCTGGACGCGGCCGGATGGCCCATCTACTGCGCAGGAAAGGAAGAAAACGCCGATCCATACTGCACGCCGTGGGCACGGCAGCGCATGGGGGCTTTTTCCACCGCGCCCAACCTTTCCGCCCCCTACCGCGACAGGCGTGTCCGCGCCGCAGCTGCCGTTTCCCCTTCCTATGCCATGATGTTCACCCCCGCCAGCCTATCCCGCATCCGTATTCCTGTCCTGCTGCTCCGTGCCGAGAAGACGCCCCTCTATACCCTTCAGCACGCGGAACGCCTCCTGAGTGCTATGCCCCAGCCCCCACAGCTTGGCATATTGCCCGATGCCGACACCGCCACCCTGATGTCGTCCTGCGGCGAGAACCTGAATCAGACACTTCCTGAAATGTGCCTTGCCGTCGCCCCTTCACGCCGGAAAGCCGTACAGGAAAAAATGGCCGCTGAATCCATCGCCTTCTTCCTCAAGCATCTCGGCACCCCCAACCCTCCGCCGCTCCCTCCTGAGCCCGAAGACAATCCCCAAATCGCACCCCAGCCCTCCACGCCGGAAAAAAACGCTGTCCGCAAGAAAAAACGCTAGGCCGTTTCGTCATTTTGCATGTAATAATTTGAAAATATTGAAATAACCTTTTATAACCCTTAAAAGATAGTTAAATAATTTCAACAGATTGTATCTAATTGACGACACGCCCTAGAAGACAGAGCATAAATCGGAAAGGCTGTGTCATAGAAAACGGTTGATGCTTTATTTCCTTGAAATTTCAAAGAAATAACCAATAAAATCCCCAATCACAGAGCCCACCAGCGGAAAATTTTGAGAAAAAAACATATATTTTCAGCATATTGCTAAAACAAAACAACCATGTGCTATGACAGAGCCATCGGAAACTGATAAGGGAAGGGAACCTTGCATAGGGTGTGTTCATACTATGCTGCATTTTCCCATGATTAAAGGGGGTTGAAGAAAACGCAGCATCGCTCAAATGAGGATAACCATTTGTAAAGATAATGTTTATTCTCTGTTTGCGTGAACAGGCCCTAGGGAATGGAAACACCGCTGCATTTCCTCCCTATCTCTTCAGCCCTCCCTTTCCAAAAACTTTCGCATTGACTGAATCCCTATTGAATACCCTTCCCGGTTAGAGACAACAAAAACTGCCGAACAAAAAACGGTTGGATGGAATTCCATTCAACCGTTTCTGTCATGGGAAAAAGAAGGCTCTGCCATAAAACAAGATAGTATCTCTCTTAATAGAATAAAATATATTATCAGACTGTGCCATAGAAAATGGCTAATGCTTTTTTCCCTGAAGTTCCAAGGGAATAGCCAATAAAATGCCATAGTCATGGATTCCGCCAATGAGAAAACCGGAGAAAAGGCCGTATTTTTCATTATCCTGTGGAGATGAGGCAACCATATCCCATGACAGCCCCCCAAAAAAGACGATGACGGGCAAAAAACAAGTGCCCCGTTGCCGCAAAAAAGGAACGGCCGTCGAGTGAAAAGCGGTCTTTGAAAACAAACACCCCGGACGGAAACCGTCCGGGGTGTTTGTTTTCAAAGACCGCGCCGAGGGGGTCAAGGGGGGCATCATGCCCCCCTTGCCGCCGGAGGCGCATCTAATCATATAGGGTTTAGTTCGCAGCCTTCTTGCTGACTTCTTCAGCGATAGCCGCAGGCACCTTTTCATAGTGGTGGAACTGCATCGTGAAGGTCGCGCGGCCCTGCGTACGGGAACGCAGATCCGTGGCGTAGCCGAACATTTCGGACAGCGGAACCTGGGCGCGGACAACCTGAGCACCGGCGCGGGCTTCCATAGACTGCACGCGGCCACGGCGTCCGTTGAGGTCGCCCATCACGTCGCCAAGGTAATCGTCGGGGGTCACCACTTCCACGTCCATATAGGGTTCGAGGAGAGCGGGGGTCGCCTTCTGCATGGCGTCCTTGATGGCCATCGAACCGGCCACATAGAAGGCCTGTTCGGAGGAGTCGACTTCGTGGTAGGAACCGAAGACCAGGGTGACCTTCACGTCCACAACCGGGAAGCCGGCGAGCACACCGGACTTCAGGGCGTCCTGAATACCCTTGTCGATGGAAGGAATGTATTCCTTCGGAATCACGCCGCCGGTGATCGCGTTGACGAACTCGTAACCCTTTTCCGGGTTGGGTTCGACTTCGATCACGCAGTGACCGTACTGGCCGCGGCCGCCGGACTGCTTGGCGTACTTCAGGTCGGACTTGCTGGGCTTCGTGATCGTTTCGCGGTAGGCAACCTGAGGCTTGCCGACGTTGGCGTTCACGTTGAATTCGCGGACCAGACGGTCAACGATGATGTCCAGATGCAGTTCGCCCATGCCCGCGATGAGGGTCTGGCCGGTTTCTTCGTTGCCCTTCACGCGGAAGGACGGGTCTTCCTTCGCCAGCTTGTTGAGCGCGGCGGAGAGGGCGTCACGGTCGGTCTTCGTCTTGGGTTCGATGGCCACTTCGATAACCGGTTCCGGAATATCGAGGGATTCGAGCACCACGGGACGCTTTTCGTCGCAGATCGTATCGCCGGTGGAAGCAAGCTTCATGCCCACGAGAGCCACGATGTCGCCGGCGCCGGCGGACTTGATGTCCTCACGCTTGTTGGCGTGCATGCGGAGCAGGCGGCCAAGGCGTTCCTTCTTGCCGTTGTTGGCGTTGTACAGCGTCGTACCGGCTTCGATCACGCCCGAATAGATGCGGAAGAACGCCAGATGGCCCACAAAGGGGTCGGAGGCCAGCTTGAACACGAGACCGGCGAGCGGTTCCTTGTCCGAGCTGGGGCAGACGATCTCTTCTTCCGGGTTTTCGGGGTTGTGGCCCACCATCTGCTCGATGTCGAGGGGAGAAGGCAGGTAGTTCACAACCGCGTCGAGCAGAGGCTGCACACCGATGTTACGGAACGCGGTGCCGCACAGGACGGGCACGATGCTCTGGCGGATGGTGCCCTTACGGATGCAGGAATTGATTTCCTCAACGGTCAGTTCATGGCCTTCGAGGTACTTTTCCATCAATTCTTCATCTTCTTCCGCCACGGAGTCCAGCAGCTCAAGGCGCTTTTCTTCGTACAGATCCTTGAGATCCTCGGGGATTTCACCGTAGATGATCTGGAGGCCCTTGGATTCTTTGTCAAAGCGGACGGCGCGGCCGTTAATGAGGTCAACGACGCCCTCGAACTTGTCTTCAGCCCCGATCGGAATCTGGAGGCAGACGGGCTTTGCTTTCAGGCGGTCGCGGATCATGTCCACGCTGCGGAAGAAGTTGGCGCCGATGCGGTCCATCTTGTTGATGAAGCAGATACGGGGCACACCGTAGCGGTTGGCCTGGCGCCACACGGTTTCAGACTGGGGCTCCACGCCGGCGACGGCGTCGAATACGGCCACGGCACCATCGAGCACGCGCAGGGAGCGTTCCACTTCGATGGTGAAGTCGACGTGGCCGGGGGTGTCGATGATGTTGATCTGGTGTTCAAGCCAGAAACAAGTCGTCGCGGCGGAAGTGATGGTGATGCCGCGTTCCTGCTCCTGTTCCATCCAGTCCATCGTGGCGCCGCCCTCGTGGGTTTCGCCGATTTTATGGTTTTCGCCGGTGTAGTACAGGATGCGTTCGGTCGTCGTGGTCTTACCGGCATCGATGTGGGCCATGATGCCGATATTCCGCATTTTTTCGATAGGTGCTAAACGAGCCATGTTTCTCCCCGACTACCAGCGGTAATGCGCGAAAGCCTTGTTGGCTTCGGCCATGCGATGGGTGTCTTCCTTTTTCTTCACGGCCCCGCCGCGGCTGTTGAAGGCATCCAGAAGCTCGGCGGCGAGCTTGTTGGACATGCCCTTTTCACCGCGGGAACGGGCGTAGGTGATCAGCCAACGGATGGAAAGGGAGACTTGGCGATCAGGGCGCACTTCCATAGGCACCTGATAGGTGGCGCCGCCCACGCGGCGGGCCTTGACTTCGAGATGGGGCTTCACGTTTTCGAGAGCCTTTTCGAAGGCGCGCAGCGCTTCTTCGCCGGTCTTTTCGGCGAGGACTTCAAGGGCGCCATAGAAAATCTTTTCGGCGGCGCCCTTCTTGCCGTCGTACATGAGACGGTTCACGAAACGGGCGGCCAAGCGGCTGCCATAAATCGGATCAGGCAGAACTTCCCTTCTGGGGATGGGACCTTTACGGGGCATGAAAATTCTCCGGGTAACGCGGACGCGTTACGTCAGGGGGTTGCAGTGCTATGCGGTTTCCCGATGCGGCGAACCGTTCGGGCTGCCTTGGTGTGTTCCCACTGCGCCCCTCCCGTTGCGGGGGGGCATGGACGCGCACCCGTGGCATGACACTGTGATGCGAAAATCCGCAAGGACGGCGCAACGCCGTCAGCCTCTTGCCGGAAAAGCTTTGCGGCTTAGGACTTCGGACGCTTGGCGCCGTACTTGGAACGGCGCTGGCGGCGATCCTGCACGCCGGAGGTATCCAGAGTACCACGGACGATGTGGTAACGGACACCGGGAAGGTCTTTCACACGGCCGCCGCGAATCATGACGACGGAGTGTTCCTGAAGGTTGTGGCCTTCACCGGGGATGTACGCGGTGACTTCGAGGCCGTTGGTGAGGCGCACACGGGCGACCTTACGCAGAGCCGAGTTCGGCTTCTTCGGGGTCGTCGTGTACACGCGGGTGCACACGCCGCGGCGCTGGGGGCAAGCCTGCAGGGCCGGGGTCTTTTTGTGCTTCACAACCTTCTTCCGCGCGACGCGGATAAGCTGGTTGATAGTTGGCATCTGTTTTCCTCCATAGGAGTGGGTAAATGTTCCGAAAGGAGTCACTCCTACAACGGATATTTTTTGTTGTCAAGCCCATTTGCAAATCGCGGGGCCCTTCCCGGCCCCTCCTGCGGTTTCCCTTTCTCCGAAAAAAAACATCATTACTATTTATTTGAGCAATGCGTTTTATTCATTGCCAATCATGAAGCATTTCCGAGCATGTTTGTTCAATCAACGAATTGAATGAATGCACAATCTATTTCTATGTGAAAAAATATTTTATCTCTTACGGCAAAAAACAATTTCTATAGATAAAAAAATCTTTTTTCACATGCCGTGTATTTTATAAAAGCCTATTGACCTGTTTTTTGAAACATCATACGCTGACCCAAAAGAGAGAAGAAAGTTTCTATACTTTCTTTGGTCCCGCTTTTCTTCTTGCCTTGTTTATGTCCATCTATAAACAGTGGAGGATACCACAATGGCTATTGTTGAAAAAGTTGACGGCTTCTTTATTCCTAACGTTACGCTTATTGGTGTAGGCGCTGCAAAAGCTATCCCTGAACGTATCGTTTATCTGAACGCCACGAAGCCGCTGCTTGTCACGGACAAAGGTATCGTCCACACCGGCATTCTGAAACAAATTACGGATATCCTCGACGAAGCGGCAATGGAATACGCCATCTATGATGAGACGGTTCCGAACCCCACCGACATCAATGTCGAAGCCGGCGCCGAACTGTACCGCAAAGAAGAGTGCGACAGCCTTATCTCCATCGGCGGCGGCTCCTCCCATGACTGTTGCAAGGGCATCGGCCTCGTCGTTTCCAACGGCGGCAAAATCCACGACTACGAAGGCGTGGACAAGTCCACCAAGGCCATGCCCCCCTACCTTGCCGTAAACACCACTGCGGGCACCGCCTCCGAAATCACCCGGTTCTGTATTATCACCGACAGCGTCCGCAAAGTGAAAATGGCCATCGTCGACTGGCGCATCACGCCGAGCGTCGCCATCAACGACCCCATCCTGATGGTCGGCATGCCCCCGGCCCTGACCGCCGCCACCGGCATGGACGCGCTCACCCATGCGGTCGAGGCCTACGTCTCCACCGGCGCTACCCCGCTGACCGACGCCTGTGCCGAAAAGGCCATCAAGCTGGTTTCCGAAAACCTGCGCCGCGCCGTCGCCAACGGCAGCGACATCCATGCCCGCGAAGGCATGTGCTACGCCCAGTACCTTGCCGGCATGGCCTTCAACAACGCCAGCCTTGGGCACGTGCACGCCATGGCCCACCAGCTTGGCGGCTTCTACAACCTGCCCCACGGCGAGTGCAACGCCATCCTCCTGCCCATCGTGGAAGAGTACAACCTGCTCGCCCACCTTGACAAATTCATCAATATCGCCCGTATGATGGATGAGCACGTAGAGGGGCTCTCCAAGCGCGACGCCGCCGAACTGGCCATTTCCGCCATCCGCCGCCTGTCGCAGGATGTGGGCATCCCGTCCAGCATCACCGCGCTTGCCAAGCGATACGGCAAGGAAGTCAGCCGCGACGACATCCCGACGATGGTCGCCAATGCCCAGAAGGACGCCTGTGGCCTCACCAACCCGCGCAAGATGACCGACGCCGCCGTTCAGCATCTGTACGAAATCGCGTTCTGATTAGGATTGAAGTGAAGATATCGGGGGAGGGCGCTTTTTGAAAAAAGCGCCCTCCCCCGAACCCCCTCCCGCAAAAACTTCGACTGGTGGGGAGGCTGCGCGGCAGGAGTCCCGCCGTATGGAAAGGGAAGGCCATCATCCGTGGCTGTTTTGTTTCCATAAATAGGGTGAAGCAGATAGGCATTTCTTCATTTTCCCGTTGGCGGGTTTCATAATTGAAGAATTGTGTTGCTTCTTCCTTTAGGCCATGTCGTTGATTAATATAATACATTGAAATCATTAAATTATTTTTTAAATTGTAAAAAATTGTTTCAATAATTTCATATAGTTATATTTCAAACAACGACACGGCCTAGGGAGTCAGGAAAGAAAACAGCAATCGCTTGCTGCGCCGCAGACAAAAAAATAAGCCGTTCTCTGCTTCCGTTATAGTTTTGGCTCTGTCATAGATTAAAGTATGTGATTGCTGTATTTTCACAGTGCAATGAAAATACAGCCTTTTTCTCCAGTTTTCCTCTTGGCGGAATACAGGGCTAAGGCATTCATCGGTCAGCCCTTTGGAACTTCAAGGAAAAAGGCATCAACCATTTTCTATGAAACGCCTAGGTCGTGTTGTTATTTTATATAACTATTTGAAATCATTCAAATAACTTTTATAGCTTTGAAAAATAATTTCATAGTTTCAATAGATTATATCTAGTTGACGACACAATCTCGTTTTTTTGTTGAAGAGAGGCGGCGGGGCGCCATTCCCAATGGGCCGTTTCAAAATTTTTGGAGAAAAACGATTTCATGACTGCCCGGCGCCTACCTCCACACCGGGCAGAGGACGCTGGTAACCGTCCGCAAATGAAAAGGGAAAGGCCGGAATCCCAGCATTGGGTTCCGGCCTTTTCTTGCGTTGGAAGCCCCCCACAAAGGGGCGAACCTTCTATGAGCTCTTTCGTGGAGGTGGGGACGGCGAAAGCCCCCTGCAAGGGGGAGCCATCCTACCGTGATTTCCGGGCGGGAGACGTACGCCGGAAAGCTCCCCGCAAAGGGGAGCCCCCGTCTATTCGGCGCCGTCCTCTTCCTGCGTGGCGGGTTCCACGATCACACGGCGGATTTGTTTGGCGTCGGCTTCGTCCACGATGAACCGCCAGCCGCCGCACTCAAAAATTTCTCCCTTTTCTGGAACATGCCCGGCTTCAAGGCACAGGTAGCCGCCGATGGTATCCACCTCGTCAGCTTCCAGCTTGATGCCGAGTTCTTCCAGATCCTCAAGGTAGGCGCGGCCGGACAGCGCATAACGCGAATCCCCAAGCGGATGGATATCCTCTTCCTTGGGCGCATCGTGCTCATCCTCAATGTCGCCCACGATCTCCTCAAGGATGTCCTCGATGGTGGCAAGGCCGGACGTCCCGCCATATTCGTCCACGGCGATGGCGATATGGTTCTTGCGGGACCGGAATTCCTGAAGCAGCTCGCTCACGATCTTGGTTTCGGGTACAAAAAAGGGCGAACGCATGATTTCGTCCACCGGAGTATGGTGCTTGGCCGGATCAATGAGGAGGCTGATGAGATCCTTGGCATAGGCGATCCCGATGATGTTGTCGCGCGTATCCTTGTAGATGGGCAATCTGGAATGTCCGGTTTCCAAAATGCACTGCGCCACCTCGCTCACGGGTGCGCCCGTAGGCATACAGTCGAAATCAGTCCGCGGGGTCATGATGTCCTGCACCTGCACGTCGTCAAGGCGCAGGATGCTCAGGATCATGGAGCCTTCGGCGAGATCCAGTTCCCCTTCGTCGCGGGCTTCCATGACGGCCTGCTCGATTGAGTCCCCAGAGCGGCCTCCGAACAGGCTGCAAACCCGATCCCACAAACTTTTGTCCGTACTTAGGTCCAAGCGTATCTCCTCAGGTAAAGGTGAAGGGACGACGGCGTTCCTGCCGGGCAGGGGCTGCGCCTGATCCCTGGGTGGAGCCCACATACACTATTCCATTCGCCTTTGCTACCGGCGGCGGCCTCCCGGACGCCCTTCACGGGGCCCCGGCAACGCCTTGCGCGGCATGGTCTTTTCTTTATAGCCATTCCTGAACCGATACGCAACGTGCCGGGCCCTGGGAGGCATTCGCCTTTACAAGGGAAAGCGTATTTCAACCATCTAAAATCCAAAAAGAATTCTTTAGAAAACCATCAAAAAGGCGAATGTCTCGGCCCTAGGCCTTGCGCGTAAACATCCAGATCGCGCACAGCATGGATACCGCCGTGATCGCGGCGATCCGCGCGCTGCTGTCCAGCGCCGCGCTCATGGTGATATCCTTGAGGAACAGCCCCTGAAGGATCACGATAAAATGCCTCAGCGGGTTCAGTTGGCTCAGATCCTGTAAGAACATCGGCATGTTGTTCACGGGCGTCATGAATCCCGAAAGCAGGATGCACGGCACGCCCACGGTAAAGCACCCCAAAAAAGCCTGCTGCTGCGTGGAGGCGAACGAGGACACCATAAGCCCGATGCTGCTCACCGAAAGCGAGAACAGCAGCATGGTCACGTACAGCACCGCCACAGACCCCACAAACGGCACATCGAAGAACCCGATTATGGAAAAAAAGAAGATGGTCCCGTGCACAAGCCCGACCACACAGCCGGGGATCAGCTTCCCGCAGGCGATCTCCACCGGGCTCGCGGGCGAGACAAGCATCTGGTCGAACGTGCCGAGCTCCCGTTCCCGCGCCACGGTCAGCCCGGTAATGATCATCCCCATCAAGAAATTGATCGTGCCGATCAGGTTCGGCAGGATGAACCAGCGGAAATCGAGGTTCGGGTTGAACCAGTTCAGAGCCTCGACCTCAACGCGGGACGGCCTGGCCTGCACGAAAGCGGGCGTTGCCGTCGCCAGCCCCTGTACGATCTGCTGGACATACTGCGTCAAAATCTGGGCGGTATTGGATCGCCGCCCGTCCAGCAGCAACTGCACCTCGGCGGGCACGCCCCGCTCCACCTTGGCGGAAAAGTCGTTCTGAAAGTGCATCACCACCAGCACGTCCTGACGGTTGATGGCTTCCTCGGCCTTCTTGAAATCGTCCTCGAACGTGATGTGCCTGAAGGTCGGCGAACCGCGCAGCCGGCTGATGACCTCCTGGCTCCAGTATCCTGAATCTTCATTGATCACCACCACGTCCACGTTTTTTACTTCCATCGTGGCCGCCCACGCAAAGATGAAAATCTGGATGATCGGCGGGATCAGCACCATGAACCGGCTCTGCCGCGTGCCCATGAGCACCAACAGCTCTTTCCGCGCAATCGCAAGGATACGGCGAAGCGTTCGCATCATAACAATAGACCTCCGGCAACGAGACATTCACGTTTGCAATGAAAGCCGCCTTGCAACTATCCAAAATGAATTTTTTAAAAAGGCTGCATCATAGAAAATGACTGATGCTTTCTTTGAAGTTCCAAAGGGATAACCAACAAAATGTTTTAGCCGTAGCTCCCACCAAGGGGAAAACCGGAGAAAAAGGCTGTATTTTCACCGTACCGTGGAGATGAAACAACCACACATATATAACAGAGCCTTTAAAAATCATCGAAAAGGCGAATGTCCCCCAGCAACAGGCGGCGGCCCCTTGCCCCTGCATTGTGAGGAAGGCAAGAGGCTGGAGGGGCTCCTTTTCAGAGGCCCTCCCCCCAAGGTTCACACATCCAACCGCTTCACCAGCTTCCTGTACGTAATGACCAGAAAGGCGGCGCCAAGCCCAAGCATGAAGGCCATGCGCGGAAGGAACACGGGCCAGATGTCCCCGGCAAGGAAGACCGTCTGAAGCGCCGTGTTGAAATGCCGCGCGGGGATGGCCAGCGTAAGGTATTGCAGCGCGTCGGGCATACTGTTGATGTCAAAGATGAACCCGGACAGGATGACGGCGGGCAGGAACCCGGTGATCAGCCCGGTCTGGGCGGCAAGGAGCTGCTGCTTGGTGAGGATGGAAATGAGCAGCCCCTGCCCAAGTGCGGGCATGAGGAAGGTGCTCGACAAGAGGAACAGGGCGAACACCGAGCCGCGCAGGGGAACCTCAAACAGGAACACCCCCGCCAGCGCACAGATGGTCATGGAAAACATGCCGAGGAAGTAATACGGGATCAGCTTTCCGAGCAGGATCTGCATCCGGGTCACGGGCGTGGCGAAAAGGGCTTCCATCGTCCCCCGTTCGTACTCGCGGGCAATGACCAGCGCCGTGAGCATGGTCCCGATGAGCGTCATGACGATGGTGATGGAGCCGGGCACCAGATACCAGCGGCTCTTCGCCGCCGGGTTGAACCAGTAGCGCGGGGCCACGTCAAGGGGCTGCTTCTGGACAACCCCGCCGGGCGTCCGCGTCTGCTGCCAGTTGGCGATGACGCCTTGGCTGTAGCCGCGTATGAAGTTCGCCGTGTTCGGCTCGCCTCCCGACACGATCACCTGAATGGGGGCAACCGCCGCCTTGCCCTGCCCGCCCACAAGCAGCGCCTCAAAGTTGTAGGGGATGACGATGAAGCCCGAAATCACGCTGTCGCGCATCATACGCCCGGCTTCGGAACGCGACCGGGCCTCATGGACGCGGAAGTTCGGGGAGTGGGCGAAATTTTCCTGCAATTGCAGCCCCGACCGGCTGTTGCTCTCGTCGAGGATCACGATGTCCATGACCCCGGCGTCCAGCGTGATGCCGTAGCCGAACAGCAGCAGGAAGATCATGGGCAGGATTGCCGCGACCAGATAGGAGGACGGATCACGGATAATCTGCTTGCTCTCCTTGCCCATGAGCGCGAAAAGCTGCGCGAGCCACTGGAAAGCGGGCCGCGCCCGGCCCGGATCGGCATTGCTCATGCGTGACCTCCCTTACGCTGCACGTCCTCAATATAGGCAATAAACGCCTCTTCAAGCGTCATGTCCGCCGCGCCGCCGTTTTCCCCCGCTCCGGGCGCTTTGCCCTTGAGCTCGTCGGGCGTGCCCCGCGCAATGATCCCGCCCTGAAACACCAGCGCAATTTCGTCGCAATATTCGGCCTCTTCCATAAAGTGGGTCGTGACGAGCACCGCCACGCCGTTCTGGGTCATGGCGTTGATATGCTTCCAAAATTCCCGGCGCGTCCGGGGATCGACGCCCGATGTCGGTTCGTCAAGAAACAGCACGGGCGGCTCGTGCAGTGTGGCGCAGGCCATGGCAAGGCGCTGCTTCTGTCCGAGCGGCAGGTTGAACGCCCGGACATCCCGGAACGGCCCCAGATCCAGCGCCTCGACAAGCTGTTCGATACGCGGCTTCACCCTGCTCCGCTCCAGCCCGTACAGATCCGCCATGAGCCGCATGTTCTGCTGCACGGTCAGTTCGCCGTAGAGGGAAAACTTCTGCGCCATATAGCCGAGTTTGGCCCGTGCGGCCCCGCCCGCGGTGAGCAGGTTCATTCCCGCGACGAAGCATTCCCCCTCGGTGGGGCGCGACAGGCCGCACAGCATCCTGAACGTCGTGGACTTCCCCGCCCCGTTGGGGCCAAGCAGCCCGAAGATGCGCCCCGGCTGCACCTCGAAGGTGATGTCGTGCGCCGCGACGAATGTCCCAAACTTCTTGGTCAGGCCCACGGCGCGGATCACAGGCTGTGCGGCGGGAACGGGGGGCGGGGTGGAATCGCCGGGGGAAGGGAGGGGAAACTTTTCTGAAGAAAAGCTTTCCCCTCCCTTCCCCCGGACCCCCATCCCTCCTCTTCCAAAGACTTTTGCGCTTATCGAATCCCTGTCCCCATGCTTCCCCGAAGGCGAAGAGGCCGAAGAAGAAGAAGAAGAAGAAGAAGAAGAAGAAGAAGAAGAAGATGATGATGATGATGATGACTCTGTTGAGGAGATGCCCGCGACGGGCGGTTTACTCAGCTTGGCGTTCTCTCCGGCATGGGAGCCGCCCGCCCCAGCCGGTTCAACGGAAGGCCGGGAGGCGGCCCCGCCTTCCGAAAGGGCCCCCGCCTCCCGCCCGCGTGCGAAAGTCTTGGGAAGGGGAAGGGAGGGGGTCCGGGGGAGGGAAGGGGATAACCTTTCTCCAGAAAGGTTTCCCCTTCCCTCCCCCGGTTCTTCCACGCCCCCCCTCCCGCTCACGGGCAAAAACGGGGAGGGCCGCTGATCCATGCCGCCCACGGCGTCGATGTAGGCGTCCTCAAGGCGCGGCGCGACGGGGTGCAGCTCAACGCAGTTGCGGGAAAACGGGCCGCCGTGCGGATCACGGAGCACCACCCGGATGCGGTTGCCCTGAATGAGCGCGTCGCGGATATCCGGCTCCTGCTGCCAGCGGGCCAGCATCGCCCGCGCTTCGCCGGACGGCGGCACGAAGGAAAAGACGCGCTTCGCCACCCGGCCCGTAAACCCGGCGGGCGGCCCCTGATACACAAGGCGCCCCTGATCGAGCATCAGCACATGGGCGCAGCGCTCGGCCTCATCCATATAGGCCGTAGACCAAAGCACCGACATGCCGCCCACGGCGAGCTCGGACACCATTTTCCACAGCTCGCGCCGGGAAAGCGGATCGACGCCCACCCCCGGCTCATCGAGCAGCAGCAGGCGGGGCGTGGTCAACAGCGCGCAGGCAAGGCCGAGCTTCTGCTTCATGCCGCCGGAAAGCTTTCCCGCCAGCCGATCCGTAAACGGCTTCAATGCCGTGAACGCCAGCAGCTTTTCAAACATGGCCCGACGCGCCGGGCCCTCAAGCCCGCGCAGCTCGGCATGAAGGTTAAGGTTGTCGATGACGGACAGATCTTCATACAAACCGAAACGCTGCGGCATATACCCGACATCACGGACGGCTTCGCCCGGCGCATCGGGGAGGGGCGCGCCCCCGGACACGGCCCGCCGGTTTGAAGCCGTACGGCTCTCCCCATCGGAACCGGGCGCGCGCCCAAGCACTTCCACGCTGCCGGATGTCGGCAGGAGCAGCCCGGCCAGCAAGCGCATGAGCGTCGTCTTGCCGGCGGCGTCCGGGCCTACAAGCCCCACGACCAAACCGGAGGGGACATCCGCCGTCAGGCTGGAAAGCGCGGGAGGCGTGCCCGGCGGCACGTCAGGGAAAACCTTGGAAACGCCCTGAAGCCGGATCACAGGCTGCGGCGAAGGGCTCACGGCCTGCCTCCGTCCTTGCGGAGCGTCACGGTGACGGGCATCCCCTGCCGCATCACGTTGTCGGGATCGTCGGCGATGACGCGGAAACGGAACACCAGATCATTCCGCACTTCCCTGGTTTCCACGGTCTTCGGCGTAAATTCGGCGGTCGGTGAAATAAAGCCGATGCGCCCCCGGTACGTTTTGTCCGGCGTGGCGTCGATGGACAGGAGCACCTCCTGTCCGGGCCGGATGTTCCCGAGGTTCGGCTGCGTGACATAGGCCCGTATCCACACGGGATTGTTCAGCGTCACGGTATAGACGGTCTGCCCGCCCTGCACCACCGCGCCGATCTCGTGCACGCGGGTCAGGATCACGCCGTCCTGCGGGGCGAACAGCTCGGTATCCTGCAAATCCGTCGTTGCGCGGGCGAGTCCGGCGCGGGCGGCCTCCACCGCCGCCTTCTGGCGCTCAATGTCTTCGGAGCGGTACCCGCTTTCCATAAGCTGCAACTGTTCGCGGGCGGCGTTGCGGCGGGCCAGCGCATCGCCATAGGACGCGCGCGCCTCATCAAGGGACTGCTGCGAAACGGCGTTCTGCCGCCGCAGCCGCTCCACGCGCCGCAGGTTGCTGGCGGCGTTCGCATACACGGCCTGCGCCCCGTTCAGGGTGGCGCGCGCCTGCTCGATGTCTTCCGTGCGATACCCCGCAGCCATCTTCCTCAATTCGATTTCCTGCATGGAAAGCTCGGCGGCGGCCTGATCAAAAACCTCCTCATACGGCTTGGCATCAAGGCGCGCGAGGCGTTCCCCCGTTTTCACCACGTCGCCCTCTTCCTTGAAAAGTTCGGCCACGCGCCCGCCCACGCGAAAGCCGACATCCACCTGCCGGATGTCCACGTTGCCGTACAGCGTCAGCAGATCCGAAGGCTGCCGCTTCCCGCCGTACAGCCACCAGATGCCCCCGGCGGCGCAGGCAAGGGCAACGAGAATCAGAATGATGCGCTTCAACATGGATGCCTCCGACATGAAGAATCAGGATGAAGGAAACCGGGAGAAGGGGAGCCCGCAGCCCGGATCGGGGGTTTTGGAAAGCCATCTGCGGACGGCCTGCAACAATCTGCCTGAGATACGAGGATAGGAAAAGGATAATATCAAGTCAAATTAAAATTTCAATTTTAAATTTGACTTGCCGGCCGATTTTGCCTACAAAAAGCCATTATGAACAAAACAAATCCCCCTCAGCGCCCCAAACGCGCGCAGCGGAGCGACGGCCGCTCAACGCGGGCCATTGTCCTTGAGGCCGCAGGCAAGGTTTTTGCCGAACGGGGCTTCGCCGAAGCCACCAGCAAGGAAATATGCGAACGGGCGGGAACGAACGGCGCAGCCGTGAACTACTATTTCGGCGGCAAGGAAGGCCTGTACGAGGAAGTGCTGATCGAGGCGCACCGGCAAATGCTCAGCCTGGAGGATTTAAACATGATCATCGCTTCCGAGGCTGCGCCGGAAGAAAAGCTCCGTGTGTTTCTGGAGCACATCATCCGTACCGCCATGAACGCTTCCGATCTCTGGGGGATCAGGATCTTCCTGCGCGAGCTGGCCTCGCCCTCGCCCTTCGTGCCCAAATTCATCACAACGGCGGTATTCCCGAAATCCCAAAAACTCCGGGAGCTGATCCGGGACATCACGGGCCTTCCGCCGGATTCCCCCGCCGTGCAGCGGGCGACGGCCCTTGTCGCCCTCCCCTGCATGGGGCTCATCCTCTTCCCGGAAAAGCTCCGCACCCTCATGCTTCCCGCCACCGCAGGCGACGCGGAGGGCCTGCTTGAAGACATGCTGGCGTATATGCTCGGCGGCCTTCGCGCCTTGGGGGAAACCGCCCGGTAGGGCGTCTGGAATATTTTGGAGGGGGCGGGGGAAACGCCCTGGAGAACGTTTCCCCCGCCCCCTCCAGGCCTCCCCCTCCCCCTTCTAAGACTTTCCCCCTATCGAATGGCTCTGTTAGAGTACGCGGTTGTTTCATTTCCACAGTGCGGTGAAAAATAGAGCTTTTTTTCCAGTTTTCCCCTTGGCGGGAGCCACGGCTAAGGCATTTTTCCGGTTATCCCTTTGGAGTTTCAAGGAAAAAAGCATCAACCATTTTCTATAACACAGCCTATCGAATCCCTTTTTCCAGCTTTCCCTGCGGCGGAACGGCCTGCCGCTTTCGGCTTTTTGGGCTGATAGGCAATGGTTTGAACGTGGGGCCTGAAAAAATTTGCTTCGGAAAATACGAGGGAAGGGGAAAGGTGGGAGACGTGCCGGTGGCATTGAAAAAGGGAGGGGCATATCCCCTCCCCTTTCACAATGGCTAAAGGACGTTCAAACGGGGGAAGGCTGCAAAAAAAGACGCCCTCCCCGGCTGGCTACATTTTTTTGGCGTCCCGAAGCATTTTCACCGCGCAGAAGTTGCCGCACATGGCGCAGGCTTCCTCGTGCTTATGGGGTTCGCGGCGTTTGTCGAGGATAGCGGGATCAATGGCGGCTTCGCGCATGGCGGGCCAGTCAAGGGACATGCGGGCCTTTGCCATCTTGGCTTCGCGGGCGAGGGCGTGGGGGCGGCCAAGGGCCACTTCCCCGGCCTGCGCAGCCACGCGGGAGGCCATGATGCCCTGCCGCACGTCGTCCATGTCGGGCAGGGTCAGGTGTTCGGCGGGCGTCAGGTAGCACAGGAAGTCCACGCCCACGCGCACGGCCATGGCCCCGCCGATGGCCCCGGCGATGTGGTCGTAGCCCGGCGAGGAGTCGATGGTCAGGGGCCCCAACACATAGAGCGGCGCGCCGTGGGTCATCTTCTTGATGCTGATGATCTGCGCCTCGACTTCGTTCATGGGCACATGGCCGGGGCCTTCGATCATGCACTGCACGCCGTATTCGAGGCCGCGCTTGGCAAGCGCGCCGAGGGTCATGACTTCTTCCCACTGGGCGGCGTCGCCCGCGTCGCATCCCGCGCCGGGGCGCAGGCCGTCGCCGAGCGACAGGGTCACGTTGTACTTGCGGGCCAGTTCGAGCAGGCGGTCATACCCGGTCAGCAGCGGGTTTTCCTTGTCGTTCTTGAGCATCCAGCGGGCAAGGATCGACCCGCCGCGCGACACGATGCCGAGCGCGCGCTCGCCGCGGGCGGCCCATTCGGCCCCGCGCCGGGTCAGGCCGCAATGCAGGGTCATGAAGTCCACGCCCTGCTCCGCCTGCATTTCGACTTCGGCGAACAGTTCTTCGGGATCGATGTCGGCGGGATCGCGATCCTTGTCGATATAGCGCTGCGCCACCGAGTACAGCGGCACAGTGCCGAGGGGCAGGGGCGTACGGGCGAGCATATCCCGGCGGATCGCCACAAGATCGCCGGCAATGGACAGATCCATGACCGTATCGGCCCCGGCTTCCCGTGCGACTTCGAGCTTGCGCATTTCGCAGCCGGGGTGGTTCTGGAAAGGCGAAGTTCCGATATTGGCGTTAACCTTCACCCGGCTCGGCTGCCCGACGAGAATGGGCTTGACGTTGGCGTGGTTGGGGTTGCCGAGCAGAACCATTGTTCCGGCTTCGATGGCCGAGGTGATGGCTTCCGGCGTCAATCCCTCGTACTCGGCCAGCGCGGGCAAATGCGCGGCGAGCAGGCCCTGAAGGGCCGCATTTTGAGTGATGATGGACACTAAAGACTCCTCATTGGATTTGCCGGGGCAGGAGGCCCTCCGGCAGCTAAGGGGTACGGCTTCCGCTACCCGCCCATTGTGCCGCAGGAAACCGAACTCCGCAAGCGTTCAACGCGTATGATAAATCATTCTGCGCTGCTGTGCGGCCTTGCCTTCTCAACCGTCCGGCCTTACTTTGCGGGGAAATGCAAGCAATCCGGCAATGCGCGGCCCCCATGCGGGGCGGGCGCGGAGCGCCGCCCGCGGTGCGCCGGAAAGGAGTTTCCCCCATGCCTTCATGCCTAAAACTGCTGACAGGAGCCTTCATGAGCCTCTTTCTGGGTATCGCGGCCGGGGCTGCGATCGCCGCCCCTTCGCCGTCATCCGGGGTTCCCGACATCGTCCCGGCCATCCCCGATCCGCTTTCCGGGAAAGAGGAGCAGGTCACTAAATTGCCCAACGGGCTGTCCGTGCTCATCCTGAAGGACACCCGCTTCCCCCTCGTCTCCACCCGCCTCTACGTCCACGCCGGTTCCTCGTATGAAACGCCGGATCAGGCGGGCATCAGCCACGTGCTCGAACATATGGTGTTCAAGGGCACGGACAGCCGCCCCAAAAGCGCCATCAGCCAGGAAGTGGAATCCGCGGGAGGCTACCTGAACGCGGCCACGAGCTATGACTATACGGTGTACATCACCGACATGCCCGACCGCCACTGGAAACTCGGCATGGACGTAGTCCGCGACATGGCTTTCCACCCCACGCTCGATCCGCAGGAGCTGGAATCCGAAAAGAACGTCATCGTCGCCGAACTCCAGCGCGGCGAGGACGATCCGGGTAGCCGGATGTTCAAGACCCTGATGGCGAATACGCTGAAGGGCACCCCGTACGATCGCCCCATCATCGGCTATGAGAAGACCATCCGCGCCCTGACCACGCAGAACCTGCGCGACTACATCGCCAAGTATTACCAGCCGCAGAACATGCTGCTCGTGGTCGTGGGCAACGTCGATCCCGCCGAAGTGCTCGCCGAAGCGGAAAAGATGTTCGCGCCCTATAAAAACGCCACCCCGCTCAGCGAAGTCATGCCCTACGAGGCCGACCGCCTCCCCCTGCCGGGCAGCAGGCCCTCGCTGGTGATACAGCCCGGCCCGTGGAACAAGGTGTATCTTGCCGCGGCCCTGCCCGTGCCCGGTTCGTCAAGCTACCAGTCCGCCACGCTGGACGTGCTGGCCTACCTGCTCGGCGGCGACCGCACCAGCCTTTTCTACAAGACCTATAAATACGAGCGCCAGCTTGTGGACAGCATCAGCGTTTCCAACGTGGGCTTTGAGCGCATCGGCGCGTTCGTGGTCATGGCGGAGCTTGACGCGGGCAAGGTGGAGCCCTTCTGGACTTCGCTCACCAAGGATTTCGCCGCGCTGGACGCTTCGGCGTTCACCCCCGAACAGTTGGAGCGCGCCAAGCTGAACCTTGAAGACGATCTGTACCGCTCCAAGGAAACGCTGTCCGGCCTTGCCTCCAAGATCGGCTACTTCCAGTTCTTCATGGGCGGCGATCAGGGCGAACGGAACGCCATCGAAGCCCTCCGCAACGTGGACAACAATATGCTCAGGCAGGTGCTGGCGGCGTGGGTGCGGCCCGATCGCCTGACCACCGTAGTCCTGCCGCCCAAGGACGCCAAGATGCCGGACATGCAGGCCATCCTCGACAAGGAATGGAAGTCCGGGGCCAAGGCTTCCGCGGCGAAGGCGGCGGAAGCGGGCAAAACCGAGGTCATCGATCTCGGCAAGGGCCGTACCGTTGTCCTCATCCCGGACAAGACCCTGCCCTACGTTTCCGCGAACCTGACCTACTCCGGCGGCGACGCCTTGCTGAAGCCTTCGGAACAGGGCCTCTCCGCGCTCGCCTCCAACGTGCTGACCAAGGGCACGGCGAAGCGCAGCGCCACCGAAATGCAGGCGTTCCTTGCCGATCGCGCGGCGGGGCTTGCGGCTTCGTCCGGACGCAAGACCTTCTCGGTAAACCTCACCACGCCCGCCCGCTTCAACGAGGATTTGTTTGAGCTGCTCGGCGAGGTGGTCACCGCCCCCGCGTTCAGCGAAGATGAAACGGCACGCGGCATCAAGGATCAGCTCGCCGCCATCAAATCCCGCGAAGACCAGCCGCTTGGGCTCGCCTTCAGGAAACTGCCGCCCTTCCTCTTCCCCGGCAGCGTATACGGCTACCTCCAGCTTGGGGAACCGGAAAACGTGCGGAAATACGACGCCGCCCGGCTCCGCAGCTTCTGGGACCGCCAAAAGGCCCGCCCGTGGGTGCTCGCCGTATCGGGCGATTTCGACCGCGATCAGGTATTGGCGTTCGCCAAGGGCCTGCCCGCGCCCGATCAGGGGAAAGTGGACGTGCCCGTCCCCGCATGGGGCACAAGGCCGGAACTCGACATCCCCATGCCGGGGCGCAGCCAGGCCCACCTCATGCTGATCTTCAAGACCGCCCCCAACACCAGCCCGGATACGCCCGCGCTGGATCTGCTCGAAACGTCGCTCGGCGGCATGGGCGGCCCGCTCTTCCGCGACCTGCGCGACAAGCAGGGCCTCGGCTACACCGTGACCGCCTTCAACCGCCAGACCTCGGAAAACGGATACATGGTCTTCTACATCGGGACGGAACCCGGCAAAATGGCGCAGGCGGAAGAGGGGTTCAGGCGGATCATCAACGATCTGCACCAGAATCTCCTGTCGGAAGAGGATGTTAACCGGGGAAAGAACCAGCTTGAAGGCGACTATTACCGGAACATGCAAAGCCTCGGCAGCCGTTCGGGTGAGGCCGCGGCCCTGACGATGGAGGGCTATCCGCTCTCCTTCACCAAAGACCAAATAGAAAAGAGTAAAAAGGTAACCCCTGAACAACTCAGGGAAATCGTCAAAAAATACCTGAATGTCGGCTCGGCATACACGATAAAAGTCTTGCCTTAATTCGCAAAGCGCCCTATAGATTCGGACGCGGGTTCGGAAACGGCCCCGCGCCCGAATCCGCTGGTCGGATTTGTGGGGTTGCCTAGATAACGGCAGACAGGGCAAAGCCCGTTTTCCGATTATTTTTGCGGCAGGGGCATTTTTTGCTTGCCAAACCCAAACGGATTGTGTAAGAGCTAGTCCCTGTTGCTGGTGTAGCTCAACTGGCAGAGCAGCTGATTTGTAATCAGCAGGTTGCGGGTTCGAGTCCCATCACCAGCTCCAGCAAAAGCCGCAAGGCTTCCGGTTCGCCGGATGGAGCACAAGCGGAAGCGATTCCGCGCGCATCGACAAAAACAGATTGCAATGGCCCTGTTTTTGTCTTCCTAAAGTGGAGGGGTTCCCGAGTGGCCAAAGGGAACAGACTGTAAATCTGTCGTCGTGAGACTTCGGAGGTTCAAATCCTCCCCCCTCCACCAGATGAAAAAGCTGACACGGCTGTAGGAGACAGGTAAAAACTGTCAGGGGACTACGGCATACAGGCGGGAATAGCTCAATGGCTAGAGCATCAGCCTTCCAAGCTGAGGGTTGCGAGTTCGAGTCTCGTTTCCCGCTCCACACCTGCCTTTTCCTCCTCCCCCCATTTTGCCGTGCCTAACGTATCGGGATGCCAGAGCGCTGCCAGATTGATGGCCAGTGATGGATGGTCTTGTGACGCCACAGGCTCTGTCCCATAAAATCCGTTATCTTCTGCAACCAAGAAGGGAGACCGTCATGGGTAAGGAAAAATTTACGCGTACCAAGCCTCATATGAACATTGGTACTGTCGGTCACATCGACCACGGCAAGACCACTCTGACTGCCGCCATCACCAAAGTCGCTGCCATGAAGCAGGGCGGTAAGTTCATCGCGTACGACGAAATCGACAAGGCTCCGGAAGAAAAGGAACGTGGCATCACCATTTCCACCGCCCACGTCGAATACGAAACCGACAACCGTCACTACGCCCACGTGGACTGCCCCGGCCACGCCGACTACATCAAGAACATGATCACCGGTGCCGCCCAGATGGACGGTGCGATCATCGTGGTCGCCGCCACCGACGGCCCCATGCCCCAGACCCGTGAGCACATCCTGCTCGCCCGTCAGGTCGGTGTGCCCCACCTCGTCGTGTTCATGAACAAGTGTGACCTCGTCGACGATCCCGAACTGCTCGAACTCGTCGAAATGGAAGTCCGTGAACTGCTGAGCTCCTACGGCTACCCCGGCGACGACATCCCGGTTGTCCGCGGTTCCGCTCTGAAGGCCCTGGAATGCGACAGCGCCGATTCTCCCGACGCCCAGTGCATCCTTGAGCTCCTCAACGCTTGCGACACCTACTTCCCGGATCCTGTCCGCGAAACCGACAAGCCCTTCCTGATGCCCATCGAAGACGTGTTCTCCATCTCCGGCCGCGGCACCGTGGTGACCGGTCGTGTGGAACGCGGCATCATCAAGGTTGGCGACGAAGTTGAAATCGTGGGCATCCGTCCCACCGTGAAGACGACCTGCACCGGCGTTGAAATGTTCCGCAAGCTGCTCGATCAGGGCGAAGCCGGCGACAACATCGGCGCTCTGCTCCGCGGCACGAAGCGTGACGAAGTGGAACGCGGCCAGGTTCTCGCCGCTCCCAAGAGCATCACGCCCCACAAGAAGTTCAAGGCTGAAGTGTACGTTCTGTCCAAGGAAGAAGGCGGCCGCCATACCCCGTTCTTCACCGGCTATCGTCCTCAGTTCTACTTCCGTACCACCGACATCACCGGTGTCATCGCCCTTGAAGAAGGCGTGGAAATGGTTATGCCCGGCGATAACGCTACCTTTAACGTCGAGCTCATCCACCCCATCGCCATGGAAAAGGGCCTCCGCTTCGCCATCCGCGAAGGCGGCCGTACCGTCGGCGCCGGTGTTGTGACCGAAATCGTGGAGTAAAGCCATGCGCGTCAACATCCTGCTCGCTTGCACCGAATGCAAGCGCCGCAATTACGCCACGGTCAAGAACAAGAAGAACACGACCGGACGTGTCGAACTGAAGAAGTTCTGCCCCTGGTGCAGAGCCCACACGGTTCACCGCGAAACCCGGTAGTGACTTCATAAACGCAGGGCAGTAGCTCTAACGGCTAGAGCGGCGGTCTCCAAAACCGCATGTTGGGGGTTCGAATCCCTCCTGCCCTGCCATTTTCATTTCTGCAGGAACGTATCATGACCAAGAAACCGACGACAGCACAAGAAGAAAAATCCGAAGGCATCGTTGCCAAGGCGAAAGCGTTCAGGAATTATCTTGAGCTGTCCAAGACTGAGCTTCGCAAGGTGACTTGGCCCACGGTCAAGGAAACCCGTACGACCAGTCTGGTGGTGTTGGCCTTCGTCGTTGTCATGGCGATCTTCCTCGGCGTTGTGGATCTCGGGCTCTCCAAACTCATCTCCTTCATTCTCGCCGCTTAATGGAGAAGCCCATGATCGAAGAAAACAACGCGTCCTCCGGGGCGGTCGAATCGTCTGCCCAGCAGTCCCAAGCAGAAGCAAAACCCGCGCAGTCAGAATTGACTGCGCAGGACATTTTGGCGGCTTCCACAGTTCAGACCGAGCTGAGCGCGGGGAATCAGGATACGGGGAAATCCCGCTGGTACATCGTGCATACCTACTCCGGCTTTGAACAGCGCGTAGAGGCCACCATCAAGGAAATGATGCGCAACGCCCAGGACAACGGCCTCATCCACGAGGTTGTGGTTCCGACCGAAAAGGTCATCGAACTGGGTAAAGGCGGTGCCAAGCGTACCACCACGCGTAAGTTTTATCCCGGTTACATTATGCTTCGCATGACCATGACCGATTTTTCATGGCACCTCGTGCAAAGCATTCCCAAAGTGACGGGATTTGTGGGCGGCAAAAATCGTCCCGCCCCCATGAAGGACGAGGAGGCGTCCCGTATCCTTTCCCTCATGGAAACCCGCCAGGAACAACCCCGTCCCAAGTTCAGCTTCGAGCGGGGCGACGACGTGCGCGTCATCGACGGGCCTTTCGGCGGCTTCAACGGCGTTGTTGAAGACGTGAACTACGACAAGGGCAAGCTTCGGGTGTCCGTGTCCATCTTCGGCAGACAGACTCCCGTGGAACTGGACTTCATTCAGGTTTCCAAGGGATAACGATTGCTTGCAGTCTGCGGCCCCATGTGCCGTATTAATAGAGGTTGAAAGACAATGGCCAAGAAAGAAGTTGCCAAAATCAAGTTGCAGATTCCCGCTGGCGCTGCGAACCCTTCGCCGCCGGTGGGTCCCGCCCTCGGTCAGCACGGCCTGAACATCATGCAGTTCTGCAAGGAGTTCAACGCCCGTACTATGGAACAGAAGGGTATGATCATTCCCGTGGTCATCACCGCTTATGCTGACCGTTCCTTCACCTTTATCACCAAGACCCCGCCGGCCGCCGTGCTGGTGATGAAAGCGGCCAAGGTGGAAAAGGGTTCGGGCGAACCCAACCGTACCAAGGTGGGCAGCATCACCATGCAGCAGGTTGAAGAGATCGCCAAGCTGAAGCTCCCCGATCTCAACGCCAACGGCTTGGAAGCCGCCGTCAAGTCCATCATGGGTACCGCCCGCAGCATGGGCATCGAGATCAAGTAAGGATCTCCGCCGCGTCAGTCGTACTGCCCTTCCTTGCATCAAGGATTCGGCAGGAGATGTTGGAAGACCAGCTTTTGAAAGGATAGAGCAATGCCCTTCGGGAAAAAATATCGTAAGGCGGTAGAAGGCCTCGACCTCTCCCAGCGCTTCTCTGTAGAGGAAGCCGTGGAGAAGTCCCTCGGCGCTTCTTTCGCCAAGTTTGACGAAACTGTGGACGTGGCCATCGGCCTCGGCGTTGACCCCAAATATTCCGACCAGATGGTTCGCGGCGCCGTCTCCCTGCCTCACGGTTTGGGCAAGACCGTTCGTGTGGCCGTATTCTGTAAGGGCGAAAAGGAAGCCGAAGCCCGTGCCGCCGGTGCCGACATCGCCGGCGCTGAAGAGCTCGTCGCGAAAATCAAGGAAGGCTGGCTGGAATTTGACGCCGCCGTCGCCACCCCCGATGTCATGGCCCTCGTCGGTCAGGTCGGCCGTGTGCTCGGCCCCCGCGGTCTGATGCCCAACGCCAAGACCGGCACCGTGACTTTCGACGTCGCCACCGCCGTCAAGGAACTCAAGGCCGGGCGTGTTGACTTCAAGGTCGACAAGGCCGGCGTGCTCCATGCCCCCCTCGGCAAGGTTTCCTTCGGCTCCGAAAAGATCCTTGACAACCTCAAGGCGCTCGTCGAGACCGTGAACCGCCTGAAGCCTTCCGCGGCCAAGGGCACCTACATGAAGAACATGGCCATTTCCACCACTATGGGCCCCGGCTTTAAGGTGGACATGACCTTGATCAAAAAGTTCATCGAAGGCTAACACCCTTTGGGAACAAAAACGGCTCGTCAGGGCCGTTTTTGGCAATGGATTGGGAATTCGAGTCGAAGACGGCAGGTGGGGAAACCCTCAATGATGCCTGCTCAGACGCTTTCTTTGGCTCGGCTTTCCACTGCGAAGATTTTGAACGAATCTTCAAGCAACCCCTAACGTGAAGGAGATTCACGTGAATAGATCTGAAAAAGCTGCCCTGATTGCGCAGATTAAGGCGAAAGCCGACGCTGCCTCTTTTGTGGTAGTGACAGATTTCAAGGGGATGACGGTGGAAGAGCTGACGCGGCTCCGTGCGAAACTCTATGAGTGCGGCGGCGAATATCTCGTCGTCAAGAACACGTTGGCCCGCATCGCCCTCACCGATGGTATGCATGATTCCGTTAAGGACATGTTCAAGGAAAACTGCGGCATCGCCCTGGCCACTCAGGATCCGGTGGCGGTCGCCAAGGCGGTTTCCGAATTTGCCAAGACCAGCAAGCTGTTTACTGTTCGCCATGCCAGCCTTGAAGGCAAGGTGCTCTCCGCCGCCCAGGTGGACGCCCTCGCCAAGCTGCCCGGAAAGCAGGAACTCCTTGGTCAGGTCCTCGGCACCATGAACGCCGTGCCTACCAATTTCGTCTCCCTGTTCGCCAACATGGTTCGTCCTCTCATGTACGCCCTCAAGGCGATCGAAGAGAAAAAGGCTGCCTAGGCAACCCGTTAAACACCCAAGCCAAAGTCTCAAAGGAGCAATCCCATGGCCGTTACCAAAGAAGAAGTTGTTGAATTTATCGCTAACATGACCGTGCTCGAACTCTCCGAATTCATCAAGGAACTCGAAGAAAAGTTCGGCGTGTCCGCTGCCGCTCCCGCCGCTGCCATGATGGTGGCCGCTCCCGCTGAAGCCGCTGCTCCCGTTGAAGAAAAGACCGAATTCGACGTCATCCTGAAGTCCGCCGGCGCCAACAAGATCGGCGTCATCAAGGTTGTCCGCGCTCTGACCGGCCTCGGCCTGAAGGAAGCCAAGGACAAGGTTGACGGCGCTCCCTCCACCCTGAAGGAAGCCGTGTCCAAGGAAGAAGCCGAAGAAGCCAAGAAGCAGCTGGTTGAAGCCGGCGCTGAAGTTGAAGTGAAGTAAGTTCACTTTATACGCGCTTTCAAAGGCGGTGAGGGCTTGTCCCTCGCCGCCTTTTTGCACGGGTTGGCCCGGCGCTTGAAATCCCATGTGTTGCGGTTGAAGAAACAGAGGCAAACCGGCGCACTGTTCAGCGCTTCCGCCAGTCCACGGAGGCTCCTCCCCACTCCGCCTCTTTCGGCGCGCAGCCACCCCCGCCTCCGAAACAGCCCACCCCTGCCATCAGCATCAACAGCACCCATGCGAGCAGCCCGTAACCTTCACGGCATACCGTGAAGGCCAAGCCTCCGCAAAGCAGGCCGGCAAGCCGATCGCAAAAATGCAGCTCCCCAATCTTCCCCGCCGGAACGTCTTCTGAATACGGCATCGATGGAGGCTCCGAAAGCAAGCGGCCCCTCAGTGCGAGGAAAAAACGATGACCGGGCCGTCCATGCGTATCTCTCTGGTCGCTCCAGAGCATTCGCGGGAAGAAGAAGAAGAAGAAGAAGAAGAAGAAGAAGAAGATGATGATGATGATGATGATGATGATGATGAGGAGGAGGAGGAGGAAGAGGACGCTTTCCGCCCGGTATCGTCCGCTCACATCTTGGAACTGTCACCCATGTACCTATTCCAAGATCGTTCCTTTTCCTCTATGGTGAAAGCCTCCTCGCGGCAACGCGGAAGGAAGAGGGAGCCGCATGATGCCGCCTTTGGGCCTCCAGCACTAGACGGAAGTGACCTGTTGCCCGTGTCAAAGTCCTTACAGGAGGAACGGAGAAGCCTCGAAGAAAGGGAGGAACAGACTCCCGGCAAGGACCCCCTTTCTCTCTTCCCCTTGGTTTACAGCCTTTCCACTATTCAAAAACCATGCCCCAAATGAAGATTTTTTGCTTTGCAGGGAAAAAAAGCTTGCCTTTGTGACGATTCCTTTTTATCTTTTTGAATTCACGCGACACGAACCAGAGGTGGTATCTGTTCCAATTTTTTGAACTAACGCGGGTATCATCAGTCGACAGCAGCCCTCCGGATCTTCTGGAGGGTAACTATGTTGTCGACCTTGTTGCGTTTTTTATACATGATTGATTCCGAGAGCGCGCAACCCGGGCTCGCTCCGGCTTTTGCCGACCAACCTTCTCAGAGGTGAAATGATGGGTCAGCTTACCAAACAATTTGGCAAGATCAAGGTTGAGGTGGAGATTCCCCACCTGCTCAACCTGCAGGTGGACTCCTACCGGAAGTTCATGCAGGAGGGACGCACGGAACGTCTTCCTGATGAAGGTCTGGAAGGGGTCTTCCGTTCTGTCTTCCCAATCGAAGACTTCAACCGTACCGCCAGCCTCGAATTCGTCAGCTACGAAGTCGGTGAGCCCAAGTACGATCAGGCGGAATGCATCTCCAAAGGTCTTACCTACGAATCCCCGGTACGCATCAAGGTTCGCCTCGTCGTCTATGACGTCGATGACGAGACCGAGGCGCGTACTGTCCGCGATATCAAGGAACAGGACATCTATTTCGGCACCCTGCCCCTGATGACCGAAAAGGGAACCTTCATCATCAACGGGACCGAGCGCGTCATCGTCAACCAGCTGCAGCGTTCCCCCGGCATCATCTTCGAGCACGACGGCGGCAAGACGCATACCAGCCGCAAGGTGCTCTACTCCTGCCGCGTCATCCCCATGCGCGGCTCGTGGCTCGACTTCGACTTCGACCACAAGGACATCCTCTACGTGCGCATCGACCGCCGCCGCAAGATGCCCGCCACGATCCTGCTCAAAGCCATGGGCATGAGCAAGACCGAAATCCTGGACTGCTTCTACAAGAAAGAAATCTACGAGCTTGAGGATGACGGCCGCGTCTCGTGGCACTTCAATCCTGAGCTGCACCGCAAGGAACCCGCCTTTGCCGACATCGTCGACAAGGAGGGCAACGTGCTGGTGAAGGCCGGCAAGCCCATCACCAAGCGCGCGTGGCGTCAGATGGAAGCCGCCGGCATCGAAAAGATCGAAGTGGCCCCCGAAACGCCGCTCGGCCTGTTCCTTGCCGAAGATCTGGTCGACAACGCCACCGGTGAAATCCTCGCCGAAGCCGCCGACGAAATCACCGCCGGCCTCCTTGAGGCGTGCCGTGAAGCCGGGCTCACGACCATTTCCGCGCTGCATACCCGCGGCACCGACACCTCTTCCTCCATCCGCGACACCCTGGTGCAGGACAAGACGCCCACCATGGAAAAGGCGCAGGAAGAGATCTACCGCCGCCTGCGTCCGAGCTCCCCGCCGACCCCGGAAATCGCCGCGTCGTTCTTCGACAACCTGTTCCGCAACGGCGACTACTACGACCTGTCGCCCGTGGGCCGCTACAAGCTCAACCAGCGCCTCAACAAGACCGATCACGCCGACCTGCGCACCCTTGCCGACGACGACATCCTTGACGCCATCAAGGTGCTTGTCCAGTTGAAGGACAGCCACGGCCCCGCCGACGACATCGACCATCTCGGCAACCGCCGCGTGCGTCTCGTGGGCGAGCTGGTGGAAAACCAGTACCGCATCGGCCTCGTGCGCATGGAACGCGCCATCAAGGAACGGATGAGCATTCAGGAAGTGGCGACGCTCATGCCCCACGACCTGATCAATCCGAAGCCCGTGGCCGCCGTGCTCAAGGAATTCTTCGGCACCTCGCAGCTGTCGCAGTTCATGGACCAGACCAACTCCCTCTCGGAAGTCACGCACAAGCGCCGCCTTTCCGCTCTGGGCCCCGGCGGTCTGACCCGCGAACGCGCCGGTTTTGAAGTCCGAGACGTCCATGTGTCGCACTATGGCCGCATCTGCCCCATCGAAACGCCCGAAGGCCCGAACATCGGCCTGATCGTCTCCCTGACGACCTACGCCAAGGTGAACGACTACGGCTTCATCGAGACGCCGTACCGCGTCATCCGCGACGGCTACATGACCGACGAGTTCGTGCACCTCGACGCTTCCCGCGAAACGGGCCATGTCATTGCGCAGGCCAACGCCGCCGTCGATGCCGACCGCCGTCTTGTGGACGACTACGTCACCGCCCGCGTGGGCGACGACGTGCTCATGGCCGCCCGTGAGGAAATCACCCTCATGGACATTTCGCCGAGCCAGATGGTGTCCATCTCCGCCGCGCTGATCCCGTTCCTCGAACACGACGACGCCAACCGCGCGCTCATGGGCTCGAACATGCAGCGTCAGGCCGTGCCCCTGCTCCGTTCCGAACGCCCCCTCGTGGGCACCGGCATGGAAGTGGACGTGGCCCGCGACTCCGGCGCGTGCATCCTCGCGGAAGGCTCCGGCGTGGTTCACTATGCCGACGCCAACCGCATCATCGTGGCCTATGACGATCCCGCGCTGTACCCCAATATGGGCGGCGTGCGCGCCTACGATCTGCTGAAGTTCCACAAGTCGAACCAGAACTCCTGCTTCGGGCAGGTGCCCTCCTGCGTGCCCGGCCAGATCGTGAAGAAGGGCGACGTGCTCGCCGACGGCCCCGCCATCCATGACGGCGGGCTCGCCCTCGGCAAGAACATGCTCATCGCCTTCATGCCGTGGTGCGGCTACAACTACGAAGACTCCGTCCTCATCTCCGAACGTGTGGTGAAGGAAGACATCTACACTTCCGTCCACATCGAAGAGTTTGAAGTCGTAGCCCGTGACACCAAGCTGGGGCCGGAAGAAATCACCCGCGACATTCCTAACGTGGGCGAAGAAATGCTGCGCAACCTCGACGAGAGCGGCATCATCCGCATCGGCGCGCCCGTGAAGCCCGAGGACATCCTCGTCGGCAAGATCACGCCCAAGGGCGAAACGCAGCTTACCCCGGAAGAAAAGCTCCTGCGCGCCATCTTCGGCGACAAGGCCCGCGACGTGAAGAACACGTCCCTCAAGGTTCCGCCGGGAGTTGAAGGCACGGTCATCGATGTGAAGGTGTTCAACCGCCGTTCCGGTGAAAAGGACGAACGCACCAAGAACATTGAGGACTATGAAATCAGCCGCCTCGACGCCAAGGAACAGGATCACATCCGCGCCATCACGCGCCGGATGCGTGAGCGCCTGCTCCCCATCGTCGGCGGCAAGCAGATCGCCACAAGCCTCCTCGGTGACAAGAAGGGCGAAGTGCTGGCCGAAGCCGGCGCCGCCATGACCGAAGAGCTGCTCATGGCCCTGCCGATCAAGAAGCTGGCCGATCTGTTCCAGAGCAAGGAAGTCAACGAAAACGTCGGCGAACTGCTGGCGCAGTACGATCACCAGATCGAATATATCAAGTCGATCTACGACTCCAAGCGCGAAAAGGTCACGGAAGGGGACGACCTGCCCCCCGGCGTGATCAAGATGGTCAAGGTTCACATCGCCATCAAGCGCAAGCTGTCCGTGGGCGACAAGATGGCCGGCCGCCACGGGAACAAGGGTGTCGTCTCCCGCATCCTGCCGGAAGAGGACATGCCCTTCTTCGCCGACGGCCGCCCCGTGGACATCGTGCTGAACCCCCTCGGCGTGCCTTCCCGTATGAACATCGGCCAGATCATGGAAGTGCATCTCGGCTGGGCCGCCCGCGAACTGGGCCGCCAGCTCGCGGAAATGGTCGACAAGGGCACCGCCCTCCAGTCCGTGCGCGACGAGGTGAAGGACATCTTCGCTTCGCCGGAAATCTCCGCCGAAGTGGATGCGATGGACGACGAGGAATTCCGCAAGTCCGTCCTGAAGCTGCGCAACGGCATCATCACGTACACCCCGGTGTTCGACGGCGCCGAAGAATCGGAAATCTGGAACTGGCTGTCCCGCGCCGGCCTCGACGACGACGGCAAGTCCGTCCTCTATGACGGGCGCACGGGTGAGAAGCTGGAGAACCGCGTGACCACCGGCGTCATGTACTACCTCAAGCTGCACCACCTCGTTGACGAAAAGATCCACGCCCGTTCCACCGGCCCCTACTCCCTCGTCACCCAGCAGCCGCTGGGCGGCAAGGCGCAGTTCGGCGGCCAGCGCCTTGGGGAAATGGAAGTGTGGGCCCTCGAAGCCTACGGCGCTTCCTACCTGTTGCAGGAATTCCTCACCGTCAAGTCGGACGACGTGACGGGGCGCGTGAAGATGTACGAGAAGATCGTCAAGGGCGACAACTTCCTTGAAGCCGGGCTCCCTGAGTCCTTCAACGTTCTGGTCAAGGAACTCATGTCCCTCGGCCTCAACGTCACCCTCCATCAGGAGGAAGGCAAGAAGAGGCCCAAGCGCGTCGGCTTCGCCGAAGAGGAACACCAGCAGTACCTGCAACAGCAGCAGGACATGGCTGACGAATAGATACCATCGCGGGGAAGGGAGAGCCCTTTCATGAAGAAAGCCTTTCCTTTCCCCGCACCCCTCCCCTTTCTCTCCTGAATTTTTTGTGCCGGGCCAGCCCCCGGAACGGAAAAAGGAAGGAAGCGGAGGCCCTCCCAGTTAAGAGACCCTTCATTACGTCCAACCCTCAAGACAGCGGTTTTGAGGGGATGGGGGTAGGGTTCGGAAACGGGGGTTCGTTACGGATCGCCATTTCTCCGAAGCCTGGCCCGCAAAAGGGAGTACATATATATGAGTCTTGACGATCTCTTCTCGGTTCGCAGCTCGGCTGCCGCCAATGCGAGCCAAATCCGCAATCTGAAAGCCATTCAGATTTCCATCGCCTCGCCGGAGAATATCCGCGAATGGTCCTACGGCGAAGTCAAGAAGCCGGAGACCATCAACTACCGCACGTTCAAGCCCGAACGCGACGGCCTGTTCTGCGCGAAGATCTTCGGCCCCGTGAAGGACTACGAATGCAACTGCGGCAAGTACAAACGCATGAAGCACCGCGGCATCGTCTGCGAAAAGTGCGGCGTTGAAGTCATTGCCTCCAAGGTGCGCCGCGAACGCATGGGCCATATCGAACTGGCCGCGCCCGTCGCCCATATCTGGTTCCTCAAGACCCTGCCTTCCAAGATCGGCACCCTGCTCGACATGACCATGGCCGATCTGGAAAAGGTGCTCTATTTCGACTCGTACATCGTGCTCGATCCCGGCAGCACCAACCTCCAGAAGATGCAGGTCATCTCCGAGGATCAGTACCTCCAGATCATCGACCATTTCGGTGAGGACGCCCTCACCGTGGGCATGGGCGCGGAATCCATCCGCGGCCTGCTCGAAGAGCTGAACCTTGAGGAAATCAAGGTGATGCTGCGCGAAGAGTCGCAGACCACCAAGTCCCAGACCAAAAAGAAGAAGCTCACCAAGCGCCTCAAGGTCGTGGAAGCGTTCCTCGAATCCGGCAACCGCCCCGAATGGATGATCCTCGAAGTCATCCCGGTCATTCCGCCGGAACTGCGCCCCCTCGTCCCGCTCGACGGTGGCCGTTTCGCCACCTCCGACCTGAACGACCTCTACCGCCGCGTGATCAACCGCAACAACCGCCTGAAGCGCCTGATGGAGCTCGGGGCCCCCGACATCATCATCCGCAACGAAAAGCGTATGCTGCAGGAAGCCGTGGACGCCCTGTTCGACAACGGCCGCCGCGGTCGCGCCATCGCCGGCACCAACGGACGCCCCCTGAAGTCCTTGTCCGACATGATCAAGGGCAAGCAGGGCCGTTTCCGTCAGAACCTGCTCGGCAAGCGCGTCGACTACTCCGGCCGTTCCGTCATCGTCGTGGGCCCGTACCTGAAGCTCCATCAGTGCGGCCTGCCCAAGAAGATGGCGCTTGAGCTCTTCAAGCCCTTTATCTATTCCGAACTTGAGAAAAGAGGCCACGCCTCCACCATCAAGAGCGCGAAAAAGATGGTGGAGCGCGAAGAGCTGGTCGTGTGGGATATCCTGGCCGACGTGGTCAAGGAATACCCGGTTCTGCTGAACCGCGCCCCTACGCTGCACCGCCTCGGCATCCAGGCCTTCGAGCCGCTGCTCGTTGAAGGCAAGGCCATCCAGCTTCACCCGCTCGTCTGCTCCGCCTACAACGCGGACTTCGACGGCGACCAGATGGCCGTGCACATCCCGCTGTCGGTGGAAGCGCAGATCGAATGCCGCGTGCTCATGATGAGCACCAACAACATCCTGTCGCCCGCCAACGGGACGCCCGTCATCGTGCCTTCCCAGGACATGGTTCTCGGCCTGTATTACATGACCGTGGAACGCTCCTTTGAAAAGGGCGAAGGCATGATCTTCTGCGCCCCGTGGGAAGTGGAAGCCGCCCTCGACGCCAATCAGGTCAGCATGCACGCCCGCATCAAGGTGCGCATGGAAGACGGCAAGCTCACCGACACCACGCCCGGCCGCATCCTCGTGTGGCGCGGCCTGCCCGCCGGCATCAAGTTTGAAAACGTCAACCTCGTGTTGACCAAGAAGAACATCGCCAAGCTGGTGGACAGCGCCTACCGCGACGCCGGGGTCAAGGCGTGCGTCATCCTCTGCGACCGCATCAAGGCCATCGGGTACGAATACGCGACCCGTTCCGGCATCAGTATCGGCGTGAAGGACATGCTGATCCCCGACTCCAAGAAGCGCATCATTGATGCCGCTTCCGCCGAAGTGGACAACATCGAAAGCCAGTACCGCGACGGCATCATCACCCGTACGGAAAAATACAACAAGGTCGTTGACGTTTGGACCAAGGCCACGCAGGACGTGTCCGCGGAAATGAACAAGGAAATCTCCACGGATATCCTGACCGACCCGAAGACCGGCAAGCAGGAGGCCAACCTCAGCTTCAACCCGATCTTCATGATGTCCAATTCGGGCGCCCGAGGCAACGCCGACCAGATGCGCCAGCTCGCCGGCATGCGCGGCCTTATGGCCAAGCCCTCCGGCGAAATCATCGAAACCCCGATCACCGCGAGCTTCCGTGAAGGCCTGACGGTGCTCCAGTACTTCACCTCCACGCACGGCGCCCGTAAGGGCCTCGCGGACACCGCCCTCAAAACGGCGAACTCCGGTTACCTGACCCGCCGCCTCGTGGACGTGGTGCAGGACGTCATCGTCTCCGAGCACGACTGCGGCACCGTCGACGGCATCGAAATCCGCGCCATCAAGGACGGCGGCGAAGTCAAGCAGAAGCTGTCCGAGCGCGCGCTCGGCCGTGTGCTGCTCTACCCGGTGTATGATCCCGCCACGGGCGACCTGCTCTATCCCGAAAACACCCTGATCGACGAACCCGTCGCCAAGGTGCTGGATCAGAAGGGCATCAACTCCGTGATGATCCGCTCTGCGCTGACCTGCCAGTCCGAACGCGGCATCTGCTCGCTGTGCTACGGGCGCGACCTTGCCCGCCGCCACCTCGTCAACATCGGCGAGACGGTCGGCATCATCGCGGCGCAGTCCATCGGCGAGCCCGGCACGCAGCTCACCATGCGTACCTTCCACATCGGCGGTACGGCGTCCAAGGAAATCGAACGCTCGAATTTCGAGGCGCAGCATGACGGCCGCGTGGTGCTCACCCGCGTGAAGGAAATCAAAAACCGTGAAGGCATCGCCCAGGTGCTCGGCAAGAGCGGGCAGATCGCCATCATCGACGAGCAGGGCCGCGAAGTGGAACGCTACACGCTTCCCAACGGCGCGCGCCTGCACGTCACGGACGGGCAGTCCGTCAGCAACGGCCAGATCCTTGCCGAATGGGACCCGTTCAACGAACCCTTCGTCTCGGAAGTCGACGGCTTCATCAAGTTCACCGACCTTGTGGACGGCAAGACCTATCAGGAAAAGCTGGACGAAGCCACGCACCAGGCTTCCATGACCATCATCGAATACCGTACGACGAGCTTCCGCCCGTCCATTTCGGTCTGCGATGAAAACGGCGATCCCAAGCTGCGCGGCGCGGGCCAGCTCCCCGCGGTCTACAGCCTCCCCGTCGGCGCGATCATCATGGTCAAGGACGGCGAGCAGGTGCTCGCGGGCGACATCATCGCCCGTAAGCCCCGCGAAACCTCCAAGACCCGCGACATCGTGGGTGGTCTTCCGCGAGTCGCCGAGCTGTTTGAAGTCCGCAAGCCCAAGGATATGGCCGTGGTTTCCGAAATCGCGGGCACCGTCTCCTTCGCGGGCGAAGCCAAGGGCAAGCGCAAGCTCATCGTCACGCCGGAAGTGGGCGAATCCAAGGAATACCTGGTGCCCAAGGGCAAGCACATCACCGTGTCCGACGGCGACTTCGTCGAATGCGGCGACCTGCTGACCGAAGGCAACCCCGAACTGCACGACATCCTGCGCACCAAGGGCGAGAAGTACCTCGCCGCCTATCTGGTGGACGAAATCCAGGAAGTGTACCGCTTCCAGGGCGTGGGCATCGACGACAAGCACATCGAAGTCATCGTACGCCAGATGCTCCGCAAGGTGACCGTCACCGAGCCGGGCGGAACGAGCTTCCTCGTGGGCGAGCAAGTCGACAAGGCCGAGTTCAAGGCCGAAAACCAGAAGGCCATGGCCGAGGGACGTTCCCCCGCCACCGCCGAACCGCTGGTTCTCGGCATCACGCAGGCGTCTTTGACCACCTCGTCCTTCATCTCGGCGGCATCCTTCCAGGAAACCACCAAGGTGCTCACCGAGGCGGCCCTCAAGGGCAAGATGGACTACCTGCGCGGCCTCAAGGAAAACGTCATCGTCGGCCGCCTCATCCCCGCCGGGACGGGCTACCGCGAATACGTGGATCAGGACATCACTGTCCCGGATCAGAAGGAACGCCCCGACCGCTTCCTTGACGAGCTCAGCGGCAACCCGATCATTGCCGATCTGGACTAGCAAAAACAATTTGGCCCCTCAGTGGGGAGCAATCCCTTTGAGGGGCCAAACGGATCAAGCATAAATCCCGCAGCCGGTACATCCGGCTGCGGGATTTATGTTTATCCTGACTGGAACGGGGCTCTTATTTTCCCACTTAGGTCGTGTCGTCAATTTTATAATATATTAAAATCATTAATTATTTTTTAAATAACAAGACTGTGTTCAATTTTACGGTTGATGATTTTTTCAATGAAAATCAATAGATAAAAGTTCATTCCACGTCTGGTGATGTGGGCCTCTCTCATTTTTTGTTCATTACATGAAATCCAGTTTTGAAGAATTGTTGCGAGAACTCCAGATAATTTCCAAAGAACTCTTCCTTTCCAGTTGGAATCTTGTATCAACCACAAACTTAAACACAGCCAATAACAAAAAAATAATTTCAAATAATTATACATAAGACAACAACACAGCCTAGGAAAATCACCAAAGAAAAAGCTCGGCGGATAGTCCCCTTATGTTTTTGATAGGCGGCCTTACGGCGCGAAGGCTTGCTGTTTATTTTGAAGGCCTGTCATAGTACGTGGTTGTTTCATCTCTACAGCACGGTGAAAATACAGCCTTTTCTCCAGTTTTCCCCTTGGCGGACTTCATGACTGAGGCATTTTGTTGGTTATTCACTTGGACCGTCATAGAAAAAGGCATCAACCTTTTTCTATGACACAGCCATTTTGAAGGGCTGTGCCCTAGGCCGTTTCGTCAATTAGATATAATACACTGAAATTATTTAACTATTTTAAACCATGAAAAGATTATTTTTCAATGGTTTCAAATAGTTATACACAAAAAATAACGACACGGCCTAGAAAAGGGTTGATGCTTTTTCCTTGAAATGCCAAAGGAATAACCGGAAAAATGCCTTGGCTATGGATTCCGCCAAGGGGAAACCTGGATAAAAAGGCTGTCTTTTCACCGTGTTGCGGAGATGAAACTCAGTGCGGTACGCGCTACGGAACTTCGAGATGCTTTTCACCGCGCTGTGGAGATGAAACAGCCACATAGACGGAGCCTTTTGAAACTCCCAATAGGCAGCCGATAAAGCGCCTTGGCTGGGGGCAGCCATCATGAAAAAGGCAATACACGGAAAACCGCATTTTTCAGCAGGCAGGGTGCAAGGCAATCATTGGGCGAAACCGGGCATACCGCAAAGCCGCGGCAGCCGTCAGCGGGCCCTGCCGCCTACGGGCAGCAACGGTTTCGCCGGCTGTCCGCCGCGCAGCCAACTGCCGCCTTCAACCGGATGAACATATCAATCATATCCCATGACGGAGCCTTTTAGCTTTCAGCCCACAAAGCCTTCCCCCTTTCCTTCAGGGGCATGAATATCGCGCACATCCCGGATGTAGCCCTTTTCAACGGCCCCCGTAGCCTGTAAGCTGGCGGGATGAACACACCCGGAACTTTTCAGATACACGCCACGGACGGCGCGGCCCGTACCGGCGTCCTCCAGACGGCCCACGGCCCGGTAAACACGCCCATCTTCATGCCCGTCGGCACGGTTGGCAGCGTGAAGGCCATTGCACCCGACGACCTCAACGCCATCGGCGCTGAAATCATCCTCGGAAACACCTATCACCTGTACCTGCGGCCCGGCGACGAGCTTGTAGCGCGGCGCGGCGGCCTGCACGGGTTCAACGCGTGGGACAAGCCCATCCTTACGGACAGCGGGGGCTTTCAGGTCTTCAGCCTTTCCACCCTGCGCACCATCAAGGAGGAAGGGGTTACCTTCCGTTCCCATCTCGACGGCTCGAAGCACCTGTTCACGCCGGAAAAGGTGGTGGGCATCCAGCGCAACCTGAATTCGGACATCATGATGGTGCTCGACGAGTGCGTGCCCGCCGGGGCGGATCACACCTACACCGCCCGCTCGCTGACCATGACCACACGCTGGGCCAAGCGCTGCCGTGACGCCTATCCCAAGGGGACGGCGGGGAACCTGCTGTTCGGCATCGTGCAGGGCGGCATGTTCAAGGATCTGCGTTCGGAGTCCGCGCGCCAGCTCATCGATCTCGACTTCGAGGGCTATGCCATCGGCGGGCTCTCCGTAGGCGAGAGCAAGGACGTCATGATGGAGATGCTGTACCATACGGCCCCCATACTGCCTTCCGAAAAGCCCCGTTATCTCATGGGCGTTGGCACGCCGCTGGACATCATCAAGGGCATCGACGCGGGCGTGGACATGTTCGACTGCGTCCTGCCCACGCGCAACGCCCGCAACGGCACGCTGTACACCTCCCTCGGCAAGCTCAACATCAAGCGCCGCGAGTTTGCGGAGGACGACGGCCCGCTCGATCCCGCCTGCAACTGCTACACCTGCCGCACCTTTTCCCGTGCGTATCTGCGGCACCTGTACGTTTCGCAGGAGCTGCTCTCCTTCCGGCTCAACTCCATCCACAACCTGGCCTACTTCCTCGACACCGTCCGCGGGGCCCGCGCCGCCATCCGCGAAGGCCGCTGGGCCGAGTACAGGCGGAGGTATGAAGAGTTGTATGATGTGTAGGGGGAGATAAGGATTGAAGGGGGGAGGGGAAACCTTTCTGGAGAAAGGTTTCCCCTCCCCCCTTCAAACTTCCCCCCTCCTCTTCCAAAGACTTTTCCCCTTACCCAGTCCCTTATCCAGAGTGTTCCCGATGACAGAGAAACACGACTCGCCGAACGGCTTTCCTCCAGCGCATCAAGAGCGTTTGGAGCGGGGCCGGGAAACTGGAATGCCTTGTTTCAAGGGGGGGGCACCCTCCTCATCTTCCTCCTCGAAAAACACGTTGATTGTCGGTGTGGGGACGCTCATTTCGCGGCTTTTGGGATTTGTGCGCGATGCAGGCATTGCGTGGCTGCTCGGCGGTTCGGGGGCGGCGGACGCGCTCACGGCGGCGCTGCGGATTCCGTACATGGCCCGACGGCTGTTCGGCGAAGGCACGCTGTCCCTCTCCCTGACCGCCGCCTGCACGCGGGAGCGGCTGCGGGGCGGTTCCGGCTGCGGGCTTGCGCTGGCGGTAACGCGCAAGCTGGCTTTATGGGTGGGACTTTTGGTTTTGGCGTGCGTGGCGGGAGCGGGAACCGTCATGCGGGCCATCGCGCCGGGTTTGGAGGAACGCCCGGAAGTGTTCGGGGAGGCCGTTGCGCTGTTCCGTATCTGTGCCCCGTATATCTGGAGCGTCATGATGGCGGCGGGCTGCATGGCGGCCCTGCACAGCAGGCAGCGTTTCCTGCTGCCTTCGCTGACGCCGTCCCTGTTCAACCTCTGCGTCATCGGCTTCGCGCTGCTGGCGGCCTTCAACCCGGCATTGCAGCCGGGCGTTCTCGTCGCCTGCGGCGTCCTCTGCGGGGGAATCCTGCAATGGCTGGTTCAGGTGCCCGCAATCCGTGTCCTCCAGCGCGAAGAGGGAAAAGGGGCCGCCGACGCACGGGCTGCCTCGGAAACCTTCCGCCGCCTCCCCGCGGGCATCGTTGGGGCCGCCATGCCCCAACTGGCCTTTCTCGGAGCCTCGGCTTTGGCCTCGCTCCTGCCCGAAGGCCATATGGCTTCCCTGTTTTATGCCGAACGGCTGTTGGAATTTCCCCTCGGCGTGCTCGGAGCCGCCGTAGGCATGGCCGCCGCGCCGCGCCTCGCGGAACTCGCGGCCTCCGAAGGGCTTTCCCGCCCTTCCCGTTCCCACGGAATCCCCCCGTTTTCCCTTTCACGGCAAAAAAGCCCCGGACAGGCTGACTCCCCGCCCCCTCTTTCCGCTTCCCTCGCGGCCTGTGACGATACCAAGGCGGCGGGCGCCCGCCTGCAAAAGCCTTGGGGGGATGAGGGGATGGGATTTACGGAAGGGGAGGACGAACTTCTTTTCAGGAGAGGGGGGCATCCCCGCGGTTCCCTCGCCCCTTCAAGCTCCCCGACAGCCCCTCTTCACGCCTTCTCGGATGAAATCCAGCGGGCCGCGCTGCTGTCGCTCGGCCTGAACCTGCCTGCGGCGGCGGGGCTGGCGGCGATATCCCTGCCGCTGGTCGCCGTTGTGCTTGGGCACGGGGCCTTTGATGCGGAGGCCGTTTCCGCCACGGCGCTTGCCCTGTGCGCCTACGCGCCCGGCCTGCCCGCCTATGCGCTTTCCCGGCCCCTGCTGGCGGCTTGCCACGCCTTGGAAAGCGGGCTCCCGCTCAAGGCCGCCGCCGCTGCGCTGGCCGTCGCCCTTGCCGGAGGGTACGCCCTCACCCTCTGTTTTGGGGCATGGGGGCCGCCGCTCGGCGTCTCCTTGGGGCTCTGGTGCAATGCGGCCCTGCTCTGGATCGGGCTCTCCCGCAGGGTTTCCCTGCGGCTCCCGCCCCGCTCCCTCGCCGTGCAGCTTGTCGGAACGGCCCTGACCTTCGCAAGCGCCTATGGCGTTGTCCTCTGGGCCGGGCACAACTCGAACATCGTGCAGTTGGCCCTTGCCATACCAGCCGGGGCCACCGTGTACGCCGCTTCCCTGCTCATCGGCGACCGGAATTGGTTCCGCCTCTTGAAAAAACGATAGCCCACCGAGAGCTTTTTTCTTTACGTTGCCCCATTTGGCCCTGCCGTAGAGCATTGGGTTGATAATGGTACGGGAATGGTTCCATTGAGTTTTTGAAAGGCTCTGTCAGAGAATGCGGTTGTTTCATCTCTACACATGGTGAAAGTATAGCCTTTTTCTCTTATCCCCCGTTGATGGGCTCTATGGTTGGGACGTTTTATTGATCATTCCCTTGGTCGTATCGCCGTTCTACATATAACTATTTGAAATTATCAAAAACAATCTTTTCGTGACTTATAAATAGTTAAATAATTTTAATATATTATACCAAATTGGTGACACGACCTTGGAATTTTTGAGAAAGGCTGTGCCATAGAAAACGGTTGATGCTTTATTTCCTTGAAATGCCAAAGAAATAACCAATAAAATCCCCCAATCACAGAGCCCACCAGCGGAAAATTTGGAGAAAAAAGCATATGTTTTCAACATATTGTTGAAACAAAACAACCCTGTACTATGACAGAACCTTGAAAAATAAGGCATCAACCCTTTCCTATGGCACAGCCTTCTTTAAAAAGGTTCCCCTTCCTCAGTGCCTCTCCGCTCTTCCAAAACTCATCCGCCCATTTTCCGGTGGGGCAACGCACCTTTCCCCGTAGGCTTTCCCACCTTTTTTAGGCACTTCACATTCTCACGCGCTCGTCCTATACAAAAAAAATGCAAAAGACATCTTTCTTCCCCCCGTTTATCCGCACCCTCAGCGTCCTTTTTCTCGGTACGCTGTCGGCGCTTGTGCTGGCGCGAGGAGCCATGCTCGGCATCCTCTGGCCGGAAGTGGCCGGAAACCCCGCTTCCGACATCCTGAACGCCCTGTACATCGGTACGAAATTCGATATCCGCATGGTCGTGCTCGGGCTCATCCCCATTGCGCTCATCCTCGGCATCCCGCCCCTTGAGCGCCTTCTGGCCCGCAGCCGAGGCTTCCGTGGATTGCTCGTCCTGCTGTACGCCGTGGTTTTCGCCGCAGCCACGCTCGTGTACATCATCGATTTCGGCTGGTTCTTCTACCTGCACACCCGCGTGGACGCGAGCCTGTTTGAGCTGCTCGGCGATCCCGAAATCGCCGGGACGATGGTTTGGGAAAGCTACCCCGTCGTCTGGATCACGTTCGGGCTCATCGCGGCTACGGCGCTGTACGCCCTGTTCTTCGGCAAAACGCTGGCGAGGCACGAAGCCACGCCGCGCCTCGGATGGAAAGGCCGCACCGGATGGAGCGTCGCCACGTTCGTGATCCTGTTCCTGCTCGGCTACGGACAGATCAGCTCCAACCTCTTCCCCCTGCGTTGGAGCAACGCCTTTTTCAGCGTGGACAAGAACATCTCCATCCTCGCCCTGAACCCCATCCAGAACCTTTTCGATACGGTCAACGCGGCGCGGGGAACCCGACCGGACATCGAGGCCACGAGGGAAAGCTACCCCCGCATCGCGGCGTGGCTCCGTGTGCCCAACCCCGATCCGCAAAAGCTCGACTTCATGCGCACGGTGCCCGGCACCCCGGCGGAACGGCAGGAAAAGCCGCTGAATGTGGTGGTCATCATCATGGAATCCATGACATGGCCGCGCACGTCCTTCTCGCCCAACCTGACCGGCATCCCCGAAGACACCACGCCGAACCTGATGGCCCTCTCCAAGGATTCGCTGTACTACCCGCTGTTCTTCGCGCCGACGCGCACCACCGCCCGCGCCATCTTCACCACCATGACCGGCATCCCGGACGTGAACCGCTCCGGCGGCACCAGCTCCCGCAATCAGGCGCTGGTGGATCAGGCGCTGATGATGAATGAGTTCAAAGGCTACAGCAAATATTACATGATCGGCGGCAGCGCGAGCTGGGCCAACATCCGGGGTTTCCTCTCCCACAACATCGAAGGGCTGCACCTGCTTGAGGAAGGCTCTTGGAAAGCGCCCAACACCGACGTGTGGGGCCTTTCCGATCTCGATCTGTTCCGCGAGGCGGCCGCCGCGCTCACGAAGTCCCCGAAGCCGTTCGTGGCGGTCATCCAGACGGCGGGGTTCCACCGCCCCTACACCATCCCCGAAGACAACGCGGGATTCCAGCTCAAACAGCCGTCCGAAGCCATCCTCAAGAACTACGGCTTCACCGGCGCGGACGAATACAATTCGCTCCGCTTCTCCGACCACTCGCTCGGCGAGTTCTTCAAAATCGCCCGGCAGCAGCCCTGGTTTGACAACACCGTATTCGCCATTTTCGGCGACCACGGCCTGAACGACACCTCCCTGAACATGCCCCCCGGCTATCTGGCCTGCCGCCTCCAGAGCAACCATACGCCCATGCTCATTTACGCGCCCGGCCTCGTCGCTGCGGGCAAACTGAAGCCCGGCGTCGACGGCCGCCCGTGCGGGCAGCCGGACATCTTCCCCACGCTGGCGTCCCTCGCGGGAATCCCCTACCGCTACAACGCGATGGGGCGGAATCTCCTCGATCCGGACACCAAACGGGATGAAATGCAGTTCCTCGGCGGGGAAGCCGAATCCACGGTACGCCTTGTGGAAAACGGCTATTGCTACGTCCGTGAAACCGACGAGCACATGTACAAAATAGACGCCCCCGTACTGGAGGATCTGATCGATACGGAACCCGAACGCGCCGCCCACATGCGCCGGTACGCACAGGACTTCTACAACGCGTCCAAGTATCTTTTGTATAACAACAAAAAGTTCGACTAGCCCTGAAAGGCTCTTTCTTCCCCGAAGGGCATGGGGCCCCGTGGCGGTTCCCATAACCAACAAAGGCCGGTGCCTGCGCATCGGCCTTTGTTGGTTACGGCAGGAGATTACATTCTGCACGGGGATGGTTGCATTCCGTAACCTCCGCGGAATGGAACATCCGCCGCCGCAATACGGCATGCTCTTCCCCTTCATGCCGAATCATCTTTGATAACTATGGAATACGCATCTTCCTTTCCCAGAAAAGACAAATGGCACGCTCCATGCTTGCTATGGGTACAGGCCCGCAGCCCCGGACGAAAGAGCCCGCGGCTGCGGATCTCACGTCCCTATGGAACATCAACAAAGGAAAACACGTGCCTCACCCTACGATACACGCCGCTTGCCTTGCATCTTCCGTCAGGTCCTTGCCCGGAACCTGCTCCGGGCCCGCCGCCTTCGTGGGCAACCGCAAGAAAACAAGTCCCCATGAGCCCGTTCTGTCCGGCATAAAGGCACGGTTTGGGGCACTGGCCCGGTACGTCGCGGCCCTTAACGAAAAAGCGGCCTTAGGACTGTCCGCCGCAGCTCAATCGCGCCAGCCCGTCAAACAACTGGAAGAGCTCCTTCCCCTGCCGGAAGCGGGAACGCTGCTGCATTTTGAAGCGGGGGACGGCGGCTTTCTGGAGGCCTTTCACGCCGCGCGGCCCGGCTGGGAGCTTTCGGCCATCGAATCCGGCGACGCGTTCATGCGGCTGCTCAAAAAAGGCTTCCTGCGTTCCGCGTACAACGCGGACTACCACGATGCCGACATCGCTTCCCGATTCGACATCATCGCCGTCACCAAACCCCTGGATGAAATGGTGAAGCCCCTCAACGCCGTCCGCTGGCTGAGCCGCCGCCTCGCGGACAACGGCACGCTGTTCCTCTGGCAGCCCACCCCGCTTATAGGCGCAGGATTGTCGCTCTGCGGCCTCCCCATCCGCATCGCCAACCTCACGGCCCTTTGCAAAGCCGCCGAGCTCTCCGTGGGCACAATCACGATGGAAGGCAACGCCATCTGCCTCTGTGCCCGGAATGCGTCTCAACACTAGGCCGTGCCGTTATTTTTTGGCTGTGTTATAGAAAATGGTTGATGCTTTTTTCCTTGAAACTCCAGCGGACTACCACGATGCCGACATCGCTTCCCGATTCGACATCATCGCCGTCACCAAACCCCTGGATGAAATGGTGAAGCCCCTCAATGCCGTCCGCTGGCTGAGCCGCCGCCTCGCGGACAACGGCACGCTGTTCCTCTGGCAGCCCACCCCGCTTATAGGCGCAGGATTGTCGCTCTGCGGCCTCCCCATCCGCATCGCCAACCTTACAGCCCTTTGCAAAGCCGCCGGGCTCTCCGTGGGCACAATCACGATGGAAGGCAACGCCATCTGCCTCTGTGCCCGGAATGCGTCTCAACACTAGGCCGTGTCGTTATTTTTTGGCTGTGTTATAGAAAATGGTTGATGCTTTTTTCCTTGAAACTCCAAAGGGATAACCGACAAAATGCCTTATCCGTGGCTCCCGCCAAGGGGAAAACCGGAGAAAAAGGCTGTATTTTCACCGCACTGTGGAGATGAAACAGCCACATGCTCTGACAGGGCCTTACCATTTTGCAATGCTGAAGTTTAAGGACGCCCGCCCCGGCATTGGACAGCACAGATGCATTGTGCTTATGCCTTCGCAGCGACCGTCCGCTTCCCGCAGCCGGAAGAGCCTTTTCAACGTGAAAACGCTCCAATATGCAGGAAGCTTGAACTGCGTGCCCTTCCAAAAGGTTGAAGGAAAGGCGGGGAACCCCTCCCCCGTGCAAAAGGGCCCCCGCTTCATGGCCGAAACGGAGTCCTCACCGTTCGGGCCCCTCACACGCGGCAGGGACGAAACCGGGCAACCCGATCGGCTCTGGACAGGGTTGGAACCCCTCACACACGGCAAGGGCTTGCCCTGTTCGGCCTCGTCCGGGTTGTACGGAATTGGAGTTCCTCACACGCGGCAAGGGCACGCCCGGCTCAAGAACCGCCGGCGGCCTTTAGCTCACCCCTCCCCACATGCCAAAGACACACCGGATGCCTTGGAGCAATCCTGCCTTATCTGTCCAGATTGCTCACATGCCAAGGGCGCGCCGGAACCTGTGGGCGGAAAGCCCAAAGCCTTCCCCACAGCGTGCCAAGGGCACATAAGGCCACCCCAGTACACGGAAAATCGCCCCCCTTATGGGTTCAAGGCCCGAAAACCGGAGAGAAAAAAGGGGGAAAGCCCGGCAAAAGGGCTAGACCTCCAACTGTCTCACGGCTATACACAACAGACGGAGTGTTCTTTTCACCTTGTACCGAACGGAGTGTTCTTCAATGCAGTTGAACGGTGCCAGAATTCTCATCGAGTGTCTGATTCGCGAAGGCGTCAACATCATCTTCGGGTATCCCGGAGGGTCCGTACTGGACATCTATGATGAACTGCCCCAGTACGACGAACAGCTACGCCACGTTCTGGTACGTCATGAGCAGGCCGCCGTTCACGCCGCCGACGGATACGCCCGCGCCACGGGCAAGGTCGGCGTCTGCATGGCCACATCCGGCCCCGGAGCCACCAACACGGTGACCGGCATCGCGACCGCGTACTGCGATTCCATCCCGCTGGTGATCTTCACCGGGCAGGTACCCACCGGGCTCATCGGCAACGACGCGTTCCAAGAGGTGGACATTGCGGGCATCACACGCCCCTGCACCAAACATAACTATGTGGTGAAGGACGTGAAGGATCTCGCCAAGGTCGTGCGGCAGGCCTTCTATCTGGCCCGCTCCGGGCGTCCCGGCCCCGTGCTTGTGGATCTGCCCAAGAACGTGCTTCAGGGGTCGGCCGAGTTCGCATGGCCCGAAGACGTGAGCCTGCGCAGCTACAACCCGACCTACCGCCCCAACTTCGCCCAGATCCGCAAGGTCGTGGACGCGCTCTACAAGGCGGAGCGCCCCCTGCTGTTCGGCGGCGGCGGCGTGATCATGTCCAACGCCAGCGAAGAATTCCGCAGCCTCGCCAAAACACTCAGCATCCCGGTGACCTGTTCCCTGATGGGCCTCGGCGCGTTCCCCTGCGATCACCCGCAGTGGCTCGGCATGCTCGGTATGCACGGGACCTATGCCGCCAACAAGGCCGTCAGCAACGCCGACCTCCTGATTGCCGTGGGCGTGCGCTTCGACGACCGCGTGACCGGACGCCTCTCCTCCTTTGCGCCCAAGGCCACCATCGTCCATATCGACATCGACCCCACGTCCATCCACAAGAACGTCAACGTGCGTATCCCCGTGGTGGGCGACTGCCGCAATTCGCTGGTCGCCATCCGCGAACACCTCGCCGCCCGCGAACCGCTCCCCTGGAAGGAACGCTTCGCCGCATGGCAGGGCCAGCTTGACGAATGGAGGCAGGAACAGCCCATTACCTGGACGCCGGGCGAAACGACGATCAAGCCGCAGGAAGTCATCAAGGCCGTGGACAAAATCACGGAAGGCAAGGCCATCCTGACCACGGAAGTGGGCCAGCACCAGATGTGGGCCGCGCAGCTCTACAACTTCACGGAACCGCGCACCCTGCTCACCTCGGGCGGCCTCGGGACCATGGGCTACGGCTTCCCCGCCGCCATCGGCGCGCAGTTCGCCTATCCCAACAAGCTCGTCATCGACGTGTCCGGCGACGGCTCGTTCCAGATGAACCTCCAGGAACTCATCACCGCCGTCAGCAACAAGCTGCCGGTCAAGGTACTGCTCCTGAACAACGGCTGTCTGGGCATGGTCCGCCAGCTCCAGGATCTTTTCTACGGAGGCCGCCTCAACGCCGTGGACATCCCGGATCAGCCGGACTTCGTGAAGCTTGCCGAAGCCTATGGGGCCGAAGGCTACCGCGTCGCCAAGCTGGAAGATCTTGAATCCACGCTCCGCACCGCGTTTGCCAGCCCGAACACGGCCATCATCGACGTTATCGTCGAGCGCGACGAAAACGTGTATCCCACTGTACCCTCCGGGGCTTCGCTGGACGAAATGCTGTTGTTGTAAAAATGTTGGGAGAGGGAACCCTTCCGCGAACGGGTTCCCTCCCTTCTCAAGACACACCACCTCTCCCTCCCCTCTTTTCAACCGTGGGGAGGCCGCTCGGAAGGCCGTTTCAAGGGCGCGGACGCCATTGAAACGGCGGCTGTGCGGGAAAACCGCAAAACAAGGTTGTTGGGCGCACGGAACCCGGAACGGCGTTTTTTCCGCCGCCCGCTTTACTGCCCCCGCGCTTTGCGATACGTTCAGACCCATCACCGTACCGAAAGGGGATTGTTATGACTACCGGACGTTTCCACGGAGCTTTCACCGCACTGGTGACGCCGTTCAAGAACGGCAAGATCGATGAGGAAGCTTACCGTGAATTCATCGAATGGCAGATCGAACAGGGCATCGACGGCCTCGTGCCCTGCGGCACCACCGGCGAATCCGCCACGATGACCCACGACGAGCATGAAGCCGCCATCCGCATCTGCGTCGAGCAGGTCAACAAACGCGTTCCCGTCATCGCCGGCGCGGGCTCCAACAACACCCGCGAAGCCATCCCTCTGACCCAGTTCGCCAAAAACGTCGGCGCGGACGCCGCCCTGCACATCACCCCCTATTACAACAAGCCCACGCAGGAAGGGCTGTACCAGCACTTCAAAACCATCTGTTCCGAAGTGTCCATGCCCATCATCCTGTACAACGTGCCCGGCCGCACCGGCTGCAACATGCTGCCCTCCACCGTGGCCCGCATCGCCCGTGACGTGCCCGATGTCGTGGGCATCAAGGAAGCCACTGCGGATCTTATCCATGTGTCCGACCTCGTGGAACAGTGCCCCGAAGGGTTCCAAGTCCTCTCCGGCGACGACTTCACCGTGCTGCCCCACATCGCCGTGGGCGGCTGCGGCGTGATCTCCGTGACCGCGAACGTCGCGCCCAAGCTGATGGCCGACCTCTGCAAGGCCACCCTCGCCGGGGATATGGACGAAGCCAGACGCCTGCATTTCAGGCTCATGCCCATCAACCGGGCCATGTTCCTTGAAACCAACCCGATCCCGGTCAAGACCGCCGTGTGCATGATGCGCGGCCTTGATCTCGAATTCCGCCTGCCCATGGTTCCGCTTATGCCGGACAACCTTGAAAAGCTGACCAAGACGCTCAACGACTGCGGCCTGCTTCATTAATGCAAGCGTACGCAAGCGCCACGGCCTCTTCGGAGTCCGTGGCGTTTTGCGTTTGAAAAACATACGCATAAGGAGACTTCATGGAATCGTCACTTGCCTTTACGCCGGACTTCAGCAAATCTGGGGGCCTCATCGCCGCCGTCGCGCAGGATGCGGAAACCCTTGATGTTCTCATGCTGGCGTGGATGAACCCCGAAGCATGGGAAAAGACCCTCGAAACGGGCGAAGCCCATTATTACAGCCGCAGCCGCAAGTGCCTGTGGCATAAAGGCGGCACATCGGGGCATGTGCAGAAGGTGAAGTCCATCCGGCTTGACTGCGACGGCGACGCCGTCGTGCTGCTCATCGAGCAAATCGGCGGGGCCGCCTGCCATGAAGGGTACAGAAGCTGTTTTTCCCGCGAACTCCGCGACGGCAAGGTATCCCGCTGTTCCGAACTCGTATTTGATCCCAAAGAGGTGTACAATGGCTAATCCCATTCTCAAGCTCGGCCTGCCCAAAGGCTCCCTGGAAGACCCGACCATCGATCTCTTCGACCGCGCCGGCTGGAAGGTGCGCAAGCACCCCCGCAACTACTTCCCCGACATCAATGATCCCGAAATCACGGCCCGCCTCTGCCGCGTGCAGGAAATCCCCCTCTACATTCAGGACGGCGTGCTTGATCTCGGCCTGACCGGCAAGGATTGGGTCAAGGAAACCAAGGCCGACGTCGTGGTGGTTTCCGACCTCATCTACTCCAAGGTTTCCAACAAGCCCGCCCGCTGGGTGCTCGCCGTCGCCGGCGATTCCCCCTACCAGAAGCCCGAAGACCTCGCGGGCAAGCGCATCGCCACCGAGCTCATGGGCGTGTGCACCGAATATTTCAAGGAACGCAACATCCCGGTCAACATCAACTATTCGTGGGGCGCGACCGAAGCCAAGGTTGTGGAAGGCCTCGCCGACGCCATCGTGGAAGTGACGGAGACGGAAACCACCATCCGCGCCCATAACCTCCGCGTCATCGACGAAGTGCTGGTGACGAACACGGTGCTCATCGCCAACGCCGCCGCCATGCGGGACCCGGAAAAGCGCCGCAAGATCGAACAGATCGATCTGCTCCTTCAAGGCGCGCTGCGCGCCGAGTCGCTCGTCTGCCTCAAGATGAACGCCCCCGCCGCCAAGCTGGACGCCATCCTCGCCCTGCTGCCCTCCCTGAACTCCCCCACCGTCGCCCCGCTCCAGAACGGCGAATGGCTTTCTCTTGAAACCGTGGTCAGCACCGGCATCGTCCGCGACCTCATCCCCCAGCTCCGCGAAGCCGGGGCCGAAGGGATTCTGGAATATGCGCTGAACAAGGTCATCTAAGGGGAAATGCCTCCGGCGGGCAGGGCTCCGCCCTGCACCCGCTGGGGGGCGAGCCGCCCCCCAGACCCCGGCATAACGGCAGATGCAAAACGGTTCCGCATCCAGCTTGCGCTGGACACGGAACCGTTTTGCATCTGCCGCCCTTTCCCTATTGGGAATTCCCTATTTAGGCCGTGCCGTCATTTTTATTTAACTATGTTAAATTATTAAAATAATCACTTTTATAGGCTCTGTTATAGTTTGTGGCTGTTTCATCTCCATAGTATGGTGAAAATACAGCCTTTTTCTCCGTTTTTCTCCTTGGCGGGAGCCACGGCTACGGCATTTTGCCGGTTATCCCTTTGGAGCTTTAAGGAAAAGGCTCTGTCATAGTACATGATTGTTTTTGTTTTAGTAATATGCCGAAAATATATGATTTTTTAAAATTTTCTACTGGTAGGCTCTGTGATTGGGGGATTTTATTGGTTATTTCTTTGGAATTTCAAGGAAATAAAGCATCAACCGTTTTCTATGACACAGCCAAGGAAAAAAGCATCAACCATTTTCTATAACACAGCCTTTTTATAACTTAAAAAAATAGTAAAATAATTTCAATGTATTACTACAGTTAACGACACAACCTAGAGAACGTTAACATATTATTCTTATAATATAAAAAAAGCGGCATTTCCGGGAAACTTTCAACAAACCTCAATCCGTCGCGTCACCGCAGCCATCATCCGCCCCACTTACGAAAGTCTTTGAAGAGGAAGGGGGAGGTTTGGAGGGGGAAGGGGAAACTTTCTACAGAAAGTTTCCCCTTCCCCCTCCAATCTTCATTTCCACCCCAGCCCTATCAATGATGGTACGGCAGCCCGCGCGTCAGGGATTCTGCGCGGTACAACTGCTCAAAAAGTACGACGCGGGCGAGCTCATGGGTCATGGTGAGGGGGCCGAGGGCAATCAAATGGCTGGCCGCCTGCTTTACGGAGTCGTCAAGCCCAAAGGCCCCGCCGATGATAAAACAGGGGCGGCGGCCGGCGTTCTCGGAAAGCCGCTCCAGAAAAGCGGAGAATTGCCGGGAGGTAAAGGTCTTCCCCCGTTCGTCAAGCACGACGGGAATGTCGGAGGCGGAAAGGGCGGATAAAATCCCCTTGCCTTCCAAAGCATTACGGTCAACAATAGGCAAGGAAGGATCGCCGTCCCTGACAATGGACTCGGTGAACGCCCGCCAGCGGGCGAGCCGCTCAACATAATGCTCGGCGGCGGCCTTCCAGAAGGGCGTCTTCAAACGCCCCACGGCAACGATTCGCAATGGCTTTAAAGTCATGATACCCTGTTGTTGCGGGGATGGCATGTATGTTGCGGGCTTCCGACCCGCAGCCTCACAAGCTCTGGGAAAGAGAGCCTTCACCTAACATCGGCAGGCCCGGGAGGCAAGCATATGACATCTTCACAGGCTAGCGACGTCAACACGCCGCCCTACGTGGACTTAAAGCGCGCGGCGGAGCTCATGCTTGATGGGCATCCCATCATCTTCCCAACGGAAACCTTTTTCGCACTCGGCAGCCGTGCCCTCGACGCCGACGCCACCGCACGGGTTTACCGGGCCAAGCACCGCTCTACAGTCCGCCCCTTGCCCTTGATTCTGGGCGACTGGGAGCAGCTTGATATGATCGCCAAGGTTCACGACGGGCTTATGCCGCTCCTGAAACGCTTCTGGCCCGGCCCGCTCTCGGTCATCCTTCCGGCGCGCCTCCGAGTCCCGGACATCCTCACCGGAGGCACGGGCCGCGTGGCCGTGCGCCTGTCCTCGCATCCCGTAGCCCGCGCGCTTGCGCAGGCCGTAGGCGAACCCATCACTTCCAGCAGCGCGAACATCAGCGGCAACCCCGCCGTCGTCAGCGTCAAGCAGCTCGACGAAGAACTGATCGCTTCGGTCATGGGCATCCTTGACGAGCCGCCCGTTCCCGCCGGAGGTCTGCCCTCCACACTCGTCGAGCGCATGGAAGACGGCAGGCTTCGCCTCCTCAGGGCGGGCGCCGTCACCTCCGCGCAGATTGTTGAAGCCGGGTTTGAGGTTGTGGAAGAGGAATAAGATTGGAGGGGGGAAGAGGAACCCTTCTGGAGAAGGGCTTCCCCTTCCCCCCTCCAAACCTCCCCCTTTCCCCTCCTAAGACTTTCAGGTTTATCGAATCCCGTATGGCGGCTTTCCCGTTCGCGACAACTTCTTCAGTTTTTTCTTAAAAAATCTGTTAGTTATAATGGTTGATATTTTATTTTTTGGAATTTCAAATAAACAACAAAGGCTGTGCCATAGAAAACGGTTGGCGTTTTTTTCTTGAAGTTCCAAAGGAATCCCTCCCCAATGCCTCCAATCATGGAGAGCCCCTCAGCGAAAAATGGAGGAAAATCCTGTAGCTTCATCATATTATGCAAATAAAACAGCCAGATGCTTTAACAGAGCCTTCCTCTTCCACTTTCCGCCGGGGGACGGCTGCCAAGGCATGGCTTGCCGTGCCGCCCTTCACGCCGTCTGCCTTTACGAAAGTTTTAGGGGGGAGGGGATGGGGTTTGGGGAAGGGGAGGGGCCACTTTTTCAAAAGGGGCCCCTCCCCTTCCCCAATCTTCCCCTTTCCTCCCCAACTACGCAAGCGCGACCAAATCGTAGTCGCGGCACTCGACGATGTCGGCATCGACGAGCGCGCCGGGCTCGACGCCGGGGCCGCTGATGTAAACCATACCGTCGATTTCGGGGGCTTGAAACCACGCGCGCCCGGTGTGCAGGCCGGGCCACTCGGAATGGGGCGCATCCACGAGAATGGACAGGCGGTCGCCTTCAAACTGAGAGAGCCACTCCGCGCTGATGTCGGCCTGCGCTTCCATGAGCACATCGCGGCGCCACTCCTTCACACGGTCTTCAACCTGATCGGGCATGACGGCGGCCGGCGTCCCTTCTTCGGCACGGTAGGCGAACACGCCGAGATGCTGGAAGCGCACCTCTTCAATGAATTCGCGCAGATGCTCGAAATGCGCCTCCGTTTCGCCGGGGAACCCGACCATGATGCTCGTGCGCAGGGCTGCTTCGGGGAAGACGCTGCGGATGCGGTCAATGGCCTCGCGGGGGTTGCGCGCAAAGGGGCGGCCCATACGGGACAGGACATCCGGGTGGGAGTGCTGCACGGGGACATCAAAGTACGGCACGAACGGCTTACCCGCCTCGCGCAGATACTTGAGCATTTCGCGCGTCATCCCGGCGGGGTAAAGATACATGAGGCGCAGGCGTTCAAGGCCCGGCAACGGCAGGAGGCCGTCGAGCAGGGTACGAAGATCCTGCTTGCCGTCGAGATCACAGCCCCATTCCGTAAGATCCTGCGCCACGAGGTTCAGTTCCTTGACCCCCTGATCCAGCAGGGCGCGGGCCTCGCGGACGATCATGTCCTTGCAGTGGGAGCGGTGCCCGCCCCGGATATTGGGGATGGCGCAGAACGAACAGGCATGGCGGCAGCCGTCGCTGATCTTGAGCCATGCGTAGGATGGCCCGGTGCTCAGGATACGGCCCGGAACCGTGGGTTCGGGGAGGCCGAGCTTCCGCGCGAGCATGGCGGGCCACTCCTCCAGATCGCTGTTGTCCAGCCAGAGATCCACTTCGGGCAGCTCAGGGGCCAGATCTTCCGCATGGTAACGCCCCACGAGACACCCGGCGACCGCCAGCAGCGGACGCTTGGGGAGGTCTTCGATGTCGGCGATGGCCTGCGCAATCGTCCGTACGGATTCCTCCGTGGCGGGCTGGATAAAGGCGCAGGTATTGATGAAAACAAGATCGGCCTCATCCGGCGACCCGACGGGAACCAGCGCCGCCCCAAGGGAACCAAGGAGGCGCTCCGTGTCCACCCGGTTCTTCGGGCAGCCGAGGCTTGTGGAATAACAACGCAGTGAAACGGACATGACGCACCTCATTCTGGGACAGCTCCGCCGTGCGGCGGGGATGTCGTATAGCTTCAAAAACGGCAACACGCTCTCGTGAAGGGGAAATTTCCGGCCTCAACAGCCGGATAAGCGTTTTCCCCATCACCGGGAAAGGCTCCCACGCCTTTTCCTATCATTCCCTTTTGGCGGGCGGCAATGGAATGTTTTCCCCCAGCCGGAGGCCTCCGGTGCGGCTTCGCGTCAGGAAACGCTCTGCGGGCCGGGCCGGGCGAAGGGGCATCCCGCAACGGGGTTCCCGCCCTTTCACGAAAAGCAATGCCCAACCTGTTGACGGGGCATGGGATTGGCGGCAAACTGCGCGGCGCGACAGTCCGCCGCACGACCCGTTGGTGGTACGCAATATGGCGGCAATGCGCAAGGAGCAGACCATGAGCGAACAGCCTCACGATACGGAACCCGTTACCATCGTCCTCGCCACCCGCAACCAGGGCAAAGTCCGCGAACTGGCGGAGCCGCTGCGCGCCTTCGGCCTGCGCGTCGTCGGGCTGGACGCCTTCCCCGATCTTCCCGAAGTGGAGGAAACAGGCACTACTTTTGAAGAAAACGCGCTGCTCAAGGCCCGCGAAGTTTCCAAACGCACCGGCCTTGTCGCCATTGCCGACGACTCCGGGATCGAAGTGGATGCCCTCAACGGCGCGCCCGGCGTGTACTCCGCCCGCTACAGCGAAGACATGCCGGATTTGCCCGGCACCACCAAGGACGAACGCAATACGATGAAGCTCCTCGCGGCCCTGTCGTCCGTGCGCCTGTGGAACCGTTCGGCGCGCTTCCGTACCGTCATCGCCGCCTGCACGCCGGAAGGCGAAACCCTCGTCGCACCCGGCACATGGGAAGGCAGCGTCGCCTGTTCCCCGCGCGGCAAAAACGGCTTCGGCTACGATCCCGTTTTCCTTGATCCCGAACTGGGCCTCACCGCGGCGGAAATGTCCCCGGAAGAAAAAATGGGCCGCAGCCACAGGGCCAAGGCCCTGCGCGAGCTTCTGCGCCTCTGGCCCTCCTTCTGGGAAGGGTATCTCCAGAAGAGAGCTTGACTTTTCCCCGTCCGGCTGTGACTTTGGGGCTGGCAAAAAACCTGCTCAAAGACTATACTGATGCCCACGGGAAGGACGGCTTTTCAATGGGAACCGCCCCTTGTATGGGCATTATGCCGCTATCCGACAGACAGGAGAACAGTTCATGGATCAAGCCACCCTCATGGATAAAATCAAAACCGGGACCACGCTCTGCAAGGCCATCATGCGCAACGGCTACGACGCCTATGCCATCAATGCGCCGCTGCAGGGCCTGATCTTTGAAAAAACCGGCGTATTCGACGTGGACATCGCCTGTGCCTGCGATACGGAAACCCTCTTCAAAATTTTCCCCAACGCCGTCCCCTACACTGAAGAAGGCGCCATGGCCATGCTTCAGGAAAACGGCGTCACTCTGCGTTTCTACGCTACGGATGTTGAGGACGCTTCCCACCCGGAAATGAGCCAGCTCCGCATCACGCCGCGCCTTGCGCGCCTCCTCGCCGAGCTCCAGCTCAAGGGGCAGCTCAAAAGCTCCAATACCAGCGATCCCGAAGCCAAGGATTTTGAGGACTTCGACAAGGCCGGAAGCGTCAAGCTGGTGGGACTGCCGAGCAAGACGCTCGCCAAGGACTACCTGCTCGCCATCCGCGCCCTGCGCTATGCCGCAAACTTCGATTTGCCCGTCAACCCGCACACATGGGTGAGCATCATCCAGTCCGCCAACCGTATCCTCGACTACGTGCCCGCCCGCGAAATCATGGAAGAATGGCGCAAGGTCGCCGCCGAATCCATGTGGAAGTTCGTGCAGCTCCTCTTTGAAGCCCAGCTTCTGCACGGCCTCATGCCCGAAATCGCCGCCCTGTCCTGCATCAAGCAGGAACGCAACGACGACGGCGACATCGAAAGCGTCTTCGAGCACACCATCGAATGCATGAGGCGTTACCCCGAAGAAGGGTTCAGCATGGACTGGTACGGCACCCTCGCCACCATGTTCCATGATGTGGGCAAGCTCTACACCGCCGAGCACCTCAACGGGCGCTGGACGTTCTACCAGCACCACCGCGTGGGCGCCGGGGTGACCCGCAAAATCCTGCGCCGCCTGCATTTTACGTCGGAAGACATCGATCTCATCTGCCATCTCGTGCGGCATCACATGATGTTCCACTTCATGCTGACCGACCGCGGCATCCGCCGCTTCAAGGCCCTGCCCGAAACCGAACGCCTGATTGCCATGTGCCGTGCCGACATCAAGGCCCGGAATGGCAGCTATACCTACTTCAACCACAACACCAAGTACCTCACCCGCGCCGAAACGGATGAACTCCTGCTCGAACCGCTCCTCAACGGCAACGAAATCATGGAATATACCAGCCTGCCCCCCGGCCCCGCCGTGGGCACCATCCGCGAAGCCCTCCTTCAGGCGCAGATCGCCGGAGAAGTTACCGACCGTGATTCCGCCATCACCTTTGTCAAGAATTATGCGGCAAAGCTGAAGTAGTCCGATTCCGATTGATGATTGCGATTGGGGAGGGAGGAGAAACGTTAAGAAGGGGAAGCCCCACGTTTCTCCTCCCCTCCTGCAGCCTACCAGCGCGGCCCGCGCCTTTCCCTCTCCTCTTCAAAAATTTTCGTGTGTATCGAACCCCTGTTGCCTGCTTCCCCGGCATTCAAAGAATATACGGCTTGAAGCGGAGCCCCGCCCCATCCGGTATAGGCCGGAACGGGTACGTTTTCGCCATACCGCCGGGACAGCAGAACGATCTAGCCGGTTCCTTATTTTTATGGCTGTTTCATAGGAAATGGTTGATGGCTTATTTCTCGAAACTCCAAGGGGATGGCCAATAGAATCCCCCAACTGTGAACCCGTCAACAAAAAAACGAGAGAAAAAGTCTCTGTTTTCACCATACTGTGGAAATGAAACAACCGTATCCCATAACAGGGCCTTTTTTATTCACCTATACCCGCAGAGTAACGCAGCGCGCATGATAGACATCCTGAATCTGACGTTCCCCGAACTTGAACGCTTCATCGTGGAAGATCTGGGCCAGCCCAAATTCCGGGCCGTGCAGGTCTGGCAGTGGATATGGCAAAAGCACGCCACCTCGTTCGACGCCATGACCGACGTTTCCAAGCAGCTCCGCGCCAGGCTCGCGGAAGTCGCGGAGATCGTGCTTCCTGAGATCGTGACGGTACAGACCTCATCCGACGGCACGGAAAAGCTGCTGCTCCGGCTGCGGGACGGCGCACTGGTGGAGACGGTCATCCTCCCAAGCACGGGGCAGGACGGTTCCGTACGGATAGCCCAGTGCGTTTCTTCGCAAATCGGCTGTGCGATGGGCTGCACGTTTTGCAGCACGGGCACGATGGGGTTCATCCGCAACATGACCGCCGGGGAAATCCTGAGCCAGGTTCTTGTGGCCCGCATGAGGCTTGGAGACAACCGCATCGATCACCCCATTATCCGCAACCTCGTCTTTATGGGCATGGGCGAGCCGCTCCTTAACCTGCGCGAAACCACCCGCGCCCTTGAAATGCTGAATCACGACAAGGGAATGGATTTTTCCCCCCGCCGCATTACCGTTTCGACCTGCGGCATCAAGGCGGGCCTGCGCGAACTTGGCGACAGCGGACTCGCCTTCCTCGCCGTCTCGCTCCACGCGCCCAATCAGGAACTCCGCGCCAAGATCATGCCCAAGGCCGCAAACTGGCATCTCGACGATCTCATGGCGACGCTGGAAAATTATCCGCTCAAGACGCGCGAGCACATCACATTCGAGTACCTCCTGCTCGGCGGCGTGAACGATCAGCCCGAACACGCCCGCGAACTCGCCAAGCTCGTTTCCCGGGTCAAGGGCAAGCTCAACCTCATTGCCTACAACCCCTCGGAGACCCAGCTTTACAAGGCCCCCACCGAGGCGGACATCCTTGCGTTTGAAAAGATCCTCTGGTCCAAGGGCATCACCGCCATCCTCCGCAAAAGCAAGGGGCAGGACATCAAGGCCGCCTGCGGCCAACTGAAGAGTGAATGGGAGCGTGGGAAAGGCGGCGCAGAGTAAGATTGGAGGGGGGAAGGGGAACCTTTCTGAAGAAAGGCTTCCCCTTCCCCCCTCCAAACCGCCCCCCTTCCCCTCCCAAGACTTTTATATGGCTCAACGGAGGCCGGGTGGACTGCATCGCGCCGTTTCGGAGCCGAACGTCCCCCGGAGGCACGGCAGAAATCAACCCCACCCGTATAGTAGGCGCTTCTCGTTTCGGACACTTCATATCCTCAACAGGCTGAACCCCATAAATAAAAGGCCCACATCACGATGCGGGCCTTTTATTTAAGCAAAACCGCTTCTTTTTCCCTAGGCCGTGTCATCTTCTTATATAATTATTTGAAATTATTAAAAATATTTTTATAGTTTAAAAATAATCAAATAATTTCAATAGATATATCTAATTAACGACACGACCTAACATGAATCCCATTACAGGGTCATTGCCTTCAAAGGCCCTGTCATAGCGTGTGGTTGCTTCATCTCCACAGTACGGTAAACAGCAGTCTTTTTCTCCGGTTTTCCTCTTGGCTGAATCCAAGGCTAAGGCATTTTGTCGGCTGTTCCTTTGGGACTTCAAGGAAAAAAACATCAACCATTTTCTATGGCACAGCCTTTCTTATTTCGGACACTTCGTATCTTCAACAGGCTGAAGCCATAAACAAAAACCCCACATCACGATGTGAGCCTTTTTCATAAGCAAAACCGATTCTTTTTCCCTAACCCATTACAGGACCCTTGCCTTCAAAAAACCGAGGCTGTGCCATAGGAAATGGCTGATACTTTCTTGAGGTTCCAAAAAGATGACCGATAAAAGACCTCAGGTTTAAAGTACACCAACGGAAAACTGGATAAAAAGGCCGTATTTTCACCATACTGTGGAGATAACACGACCACATCCTATAACAAAGCCTAACACGCTAACATATCTTCCTTCTTTCATACTCCCGCCCACAGGGAAAACGCCCAGCAGGAATTCGATAAACACAAAAATCTTTGGAGAAGAGAGGGAAGAATTTACGGATTACCACTCCCACCCACATAGGGAAAACCGCCGCAACGCTGGCCTTGGCTACGTTGATGTCCTTACGACTCCCGCCCATGTAGAGAAACAGTACAACGGTTCCTGCACATTCGAGGGCTTCTCGTTTATACTCCCGCCCACAGGGAAAAACGCCCAACAGGGATTCGATAAACGCAAAAGTCTTTGGAAAGGGAGGGATGGGGTTTGGGGAAGGGAGGGAAAAGCTTTTCTTCAGAAAAGTTTTCCCTCCCTTCCCCAATCTTCTTTTCCTTCCCTCACTACTCCCCTGCCGTGTAACAGCCCAACAGCCTGAACGAGTGGCAGGTGTTACGAAGCTCGGCGAGGACGCCGGAGAGCTCAGGCTTGAGCAGGTTCGTCTCAAGATCAGCAAAAAAGGCGTACTTCCAGCTCTGGGAACGCAAGGGGCGCGACTCCAGCTTGCGGAGGTTCACGCCGGCCTTGAACAGCAGATCCAAAATACCCGCCAGAGAACCGGGCTTATCGGGCAGCGTGAACAGTACCGACGTCTTGTTGGCTGTCGAAGTGTCCGTAGGCTTGGGGCCAATGACCACAAAACGCGTCTGGTTCGTCGGCTCATCCTCAAGATTATAGGCAAGGATGGGCAAACCGAGTATCGAGGACAGGCTCTTGTGCCCGATGGCGGCGCTCCCCGGCTCGGAAACCGCCCGGCGTGCGGCGGCGGCGGTGGAATCGCAGGCCATAAGAGACGCATCGGGCAGATGCTGACGCAGCCAGCGCTGGCACTGGGCGAGCGCCTGCGGATGGGAATACACCACCTTGATCGCTTCAGGGGACGACTCCACGGACAGCAGCGTGTGCTGGATGCGGGCGACCGCCTCGGTCTGGATATACACATCGTATTCCATGAAGAGATCGAAGCACTGCCCCACGGAGCCCTGCAGGACGTTTTCAAGCGGGATCACGCCGAGCGCACACTCGCCGCCGTGCACGGCGGCGAAGGCCTCCCGGAAATTCTTGCAGGGCCGGTAATCCATAAGGTTCCCAAGCAGATCCACAGCCGCAAAATAGGAGTTCGTCCCCTCAGGGCCGAGGTAGGCCACGGATACGGGACGCTGAAGGCTCCGGGACGATGCGAAAATTTCATGCCAGATGGAACGCAGGTGCTCTTCGGGCAGGGGGCCCGCGTTCTCCCTCGCGAGGTTGTCCAGAATCTGCCGCTCGCGCTGCGGGCGGAAGACGGGGCCGGACGTATTCGCCTTCACGCGCCCCACTTCGAGGCTCAGGGAGGCACGGCGGTTAAGCAGGGCCAACAGTTCGCGATCCACGGCGTCGATCTGGAGGCGCAGCCCCTGAAGCGCTTCGGACTGTTTCGCGGCTGCGGCCTCGGCCCAGCCGTCAGGGGTATCGTTGGATTCGGGCATGGCTATATCTCTCGGATGTTTTCCTGAATGCGCATACCGAAATGACGCCCGGCCACATCGGATCGGCAGATGACTTCGTCGCCGGGCCGGAGCGCGACCACGCTGACGGGCGTGCCGTCAGGCCGCACAAGGCGGATGGTTTCGGCGTTCTGCAAAAAGACGGAACCGGTGCGCGTGCCTTCCGGCGTTTCCATCTGGGCCGTGATCATCAGCATGGGCCGCACCTCGGTCTTGATGCGCCCTATGGTGGCGAGCGACGTGCGCCCGTCCTTATCCACGATAAGGACTTCGTCCCCGGAACGCAATTCGCCCACGTAGCTGGTCTTGTCGCCGGGCATCATCGCATAGGCGTGCACGCCGCCCGCGTTGATGCGGAAAGGCCGCGCCGCCACATATTCGTTGTGCTCCGTTTCGGCATGGACAAGGAAGGTGAACGCGCTGGAGTTGCCCACCAGCATCCCCTGCCCCCTCTCCATGAGGGTCAGCGTATCGACGCAGACGCGGTGCCCGAGGCCAACGGTCTTCACTTCGGTAATGGTCGCCTTGTCCAGCGACAGCGTGCCTTGCGACAATTTCAGCTCCGATACGATGTTCTTGAGGCTTGCCAACGCTTCGGGGAGCACCACCACGACGGGCACGCCGCATTCGAGAACCCCCGCCGCAAGGCGGGCTTCGGCCAGCGAAGCGGCTTCGACCGCCAGCTTTCCGGCCACGGCGGGCTGGGCGAGCAGGTTTTCCACCGGGATGATCTCCCACCCCTGAGCCAGTACGAGGCGTTCGCCCCCGGCGATGCGGGAGGCGATGGATTCTTCATCGGCCTTGGAGCCGAGCCCCACGGACGGCATATCCTCCTCGGCCCGCACGTCGCACAGCGCCAGCGAGCGGACGCCCTCCACATGCTCGGCATCGGTGATGATCCCATCGACGCCGGATTCGAGGGCCAACGTCACGTCTTCCTTGCTGAAAGGCACGCTCTTGAAATAAATGTCAGGCATGGTTCCGTTCCTGTTGTTTCAACCGCATCAGGCTCCATGTCCTGACCGGAAAATGGCGATCCCGGAATTTCCGAAACCTTTGTTCTTTTCCCCGCGCTGCATGCTTCCGCCGTGCAGCCCCCTGCCGATGGCCCCTTCCGGGGCGGGAAGGGTCCCCGGCCGGGAACCCCTTCCCCACTTCCGCTAGCCTTCCACAATAGCCAGCGCCTCGTCGAGGGACAGCCCCTGATGGACAAGGCCGCGCAGGGCACGGACGAGCTGCACGCGCTTGGGATGCTGGAACACGTTGCGCCCCACGGAAAGGCCGGAACCGCCCGCCTTGAGGGAGTTGTCAACCATTTCGAGGAATTGGCGGGTGGTTTCGGTGCGGGGCCCGCCGGCGATGACCACGGGAACGCAGCAGCCGGCGATGACGTCGGCGAAGGAGTCGATGTCTCCGGTGTAGGGGACTTTCACGATGTCGGCGCCGAGTTCCACGCCCACGCGGGCGCAGTGGGCGACGACGGCGGGATCGAATTCATTGGAGATGCGGGGGCCGCGGGCGTACAGCATGGCGAGGAGGGGCATGCTCCATTCTTCGGCTACGCGGGCGACTTCTCCGAGGTCGGCGAGCATGTCGCTCTCATTGTCGTCGCCGAGGTTCACATGCACGGAAACGCCGTCGGCACCGCGGCGGATGGCTTCCTCAACGGTGCATACGAGGCGTTTCTTGTTGGAGTAGCTGGACAGGGATGTGGAAGCGGAAAGATGGATGATGAGGCCAAGATCCTTGCCTTCGCCGGAAGCGCGGAAGCAGCAGCGGCACAGCCCTTTATGCATCAGGACGGCATCAGCGCCGCCGTCGGCCATGTCGGAGACTGTCTTGTGGATATTCTCAATGCCTTCGATAGGGCCGACGGAGACGCCGTGATCCATAGGAACGATGATGGCGCGGCCGGTTTCACGATTGAAGATGCGCTGGAGACGGACTTGCTTGCCGAGGTTCATGGTATTCCATCCTTTGTGTGTTTGCACAGGGAGGCTGGTGCATGGATCCGCGGCAAAAAGAAGGGCCGCGGATTTGCACCCGCGGCCCTGAATGTCTGGTTTTGCTTTACAACAACATCCCATACACCCCTGTACCGCAGGTGCGACCAAAATAAAAAAAGAAGCCCCAAAAGCGGCTGCTTTCGTTGGAAGCGGTAAATGCGGTGGCGGTGTAGTTGGTCATGTCGTCCTCAACTGTGTTTTGTAAAAACTAGTCCCCAATCCGGTTTTCTGTCAAGAAAAAAATGTACCTTTTTTCATCAGCGCGAAAATGTTCGCTTTTCGTCACCGTTCCGCCACAGCCCGCTTTCCCCCCGATCCTCCGTTTTTGGCAATGCACAAGGGAGAAACGAATAAAAGGCGGCCTCTTGTTTGTTCATGAAAAAACGATTACAATTTGATCAATTTCAAAGAGCGCTCCTGCGCCGTCCCGCAGTAAAGCTCTCCACTGTGCAATCTTTTACAGGGAGAAGAGTCATGCCTGCCTTGAAGAAGATCCTGTGCGCCCTGGACCTGTCGGATCAGAGCGAATCCGTAGCCGAATACGCCGTTATGCTCGCCAAGATGTCCGGGGCCAGCATTGTGGCGGTGTATGCCGCCCCCACGCTGACCCAGTACACGGGTTTCCATGTACCGCCGAACACCATCGACAACTTTGTCGGTGAGATCGTTTCCGGCGCCGAACGCTCGATGACCGACTTCGTATCCGAACACTTCACCGGAGTGGACGCCCGCGGCGTCGTCGTCGTCGGCTACGCGGCTGAGGAAATCCTCGCCCTCGCCGAAAGCGAACAGGCCGACATCATCGTTATGGGCACCCGCGGACGCAAGGGCATCGACCTGATCCTGTTTGGCTCCGTGGCTGAAAAGGTCGTGAAGAACGCGACTTGCCCGGTGCTGACCATCCGTCCCACCGACGACGATTGATTGACTTGGGAGGCAGTCCGGCGAAACCGGGCTGCCTCCTTTTTCTTCCCCAAACGGAATGTTCTGCCGCGAAGCCTCCATACGGAGCGTTCCCCGGCCTTTTCCCTTCCCCGGACGGAATGTTCCGTTTCGTCCTTCTTCGTATTTGCCCAACTTTCCGTGCCGTCCGGCAGAAACCCGGCCCGCAGGACTCTGCTGCCGGAATCCGGCCTGCTTCCATGCCTTACAGAAGGATCCGCCATAATATGCGGCTGTTTTATTTTGGCTGTGTTCAATTTTACGGTTGATGATTTTTTCAATGAAAATCAATAGATAAAAGCTCGTTCCACGTCCGGTGATGTGGGCCTCTCTCATTTTTTGTTCATTACATGAAATCCAGTTTTGAAGAATTGTTGCGAGACCTCCAAATCATTTCCAAAGAACTCTTCCTTTCCAGTTGGAATCTTGTATCAACCACAAACTTAAACACAGCCTTTATTTTTACAGTATGCTGAAAATAGGACGTTTTATCAGGCTTCCTTGCTGATGGGCTCCATTAGGACATTTATTCGTTATTCCTCTGGAATTTCAAGAAAGAAAACATCAACCGCTTCCCATAACACAGCCTTACAGAAAAACGCTTCCGCATCATGGGAGGATGTTTTATGGCCCCCTCCGGCTTTCCCGCCTTTTCCAACAAATGCACGCCCCCGGTAGGCAAGTGTTTCCTTGTGTTCCTCATTTCGGTGCTTGGGGTATGCGTGAGCATATACTACCGTTTTACGCCCGGCATTCCCTTTGATCGGAACCTGTTCGCGGCGTTGGGGATGATCCCGGGCGCGCTTCTGTGCGTGTTCCTCCTGCTCCTGCCTTGCGGGGGCTGGCTTTCTTGGCTGTTCGACACGCTCCTGTGCGCCATCATTCTACCGATACTTTGTTATTCCAGGGGAATGAATATAGGCATATTCCCCGCAGCCGTATGGGGTGCCCTGCTGGGGGCAAGCATCTCCTACCCCCTGTTCACGTTCTTCAACACATTGAAAGAGAGGGCGGAAAAAGGATCCGGCAAAGACGGCCGACGCCCCGTTTCCGACGAAATGAGTGCCCCAAAGAAATAGCCGCCCCTGGCCGCACGGCCCTGCACTCAACGGGCGCAGTGCGTTTCCCCGTCTTTGCAGGCTATCCTTCCGGCAATCCCCATACCCCGCCGTATGACGGGGGATGCACGCCGCCGCACACCAAGCCTCTTTTCCGCACAACACCGGGAGAAGCAACCTGTTGCCCGCCTTCCGCACATGACAGGGCTCTTTTCCGCGCAGCACCGGGAGACGGGCGTCAGAACCGGAACGCCTGCGCCACACAGCGCTCTCCAGAGACTATTACGGCCGCCTTTGGTGGGGATGAGGTGGACGCGAGCCACGATAGCAAACTGGGGAGGGGGAACGTTCTCAAGAAAAGGGCCCCCTCCCCAATATTCAGCCCGTCTACAGCTCCCCGGCCTTCAGCAAGGCTTCGCGGGCGTCCGCCAGACGGCCCTGCACTTCGAGGGCGCGGGAAAGCACCAGCCAGCCATTCCGATATTCGGGACGCAGAGCCACGCTCTGGCGGGCCAGCGATTCCGCAAGCTCCGGATCTTCCCCGCCGTCAAGGTAGAGGTCGGCCATGAGGCTGAGGGCGGCCACATCGCGGGGATTGCGGAGCAACGCCTGATGCAGATGCTCGCGGGCCTGATCCGCTTTGCCGAGCCTCAGGGCGAGACGGGCAAGGTGCCGGTACGGGAGCGGGCTCCCGGTGTCGAGGGCCGCCGCCGACTCGAACCGGGCGCGGGCCTCTTCAAGCCGTTCCTCCGCCTCGTCGAGCTGCCCAAGCCGGATCAGGGCATACAGATGCGAGGGCGACAGCCGGATGCAGGTACGGAAATGTTCCGCAGCCGCTTCGTTGTCGTGCAGGCTCTGGCAGACCGCGCCGAGGTTGTAGGCCAGCGCGGGATCGTCCGGGGTACGCTGGATCGCCTCCTCGAAAAAGCGCCGGGCTTCGGCATGGCGCCCAAGCGAAGCAAGGCAGACGCCGAGGGAATTCCACGCCAGCACATTGCCCTCATCGGCAAGCAGGGCAAGCTTGTACTCTTCGATGGCCCCGAACACGTCGCCCCGGCAGTGCCGCTTGTCCGCGCTGATGTTCAGGGCGAGGGAACCGAACTGCCCGATATGCGGCGCGGGGAGCAGGAGCGCATATTCAAGCGCCTTGCGTGCGCCTTCGATCATGTCCGAAGGCCGGAGATCGAGGAAGGGCCAGCAGGCCAGCCCCACGCCGGCACGCACGCCGAGGCGCGAAGCGATGTCGGCGCACAGCTTTTCGTACAGCCCGCGGAGCGGTTCCGCCTCCAGATCGGGATGGAAAAAGATGAGGCTGTTCAGCCCGAAGCGTCCGCCGAGCACCTTCCTGCCGCATACGGAACGGGCGAGATCGGCCACCTGCGCCATGATGTGCTCAGGCTGCGTCATGGGCTGGATCGCGCCGGAAGGGTCACCGTCGCGGCGCGCCATGTCCACATGCAGCAGCGCCAGCGAAAACCGTTCGCACTCGCTGCACGCCCGCGCCAGATGGGCAAGGAAATCGCCGTGCCGCAGGAGCCCGGTCAGGGGATCGGGGCGGTGGAACACGCCGTCGTCCTGCCCTTCGGGGGCCGCGCTCTGCACGCTCAGCCTCTGCTCCTCCTGAAGCAGCGTCAGGGCGTCGTCGGGCTCAAGCGGCCACGCGGGATCGCCAAGGTGCAGGATCTCCGCCACGGATTCCGATTCACGGACTTCCAGAAGGACGATCTCGCCCTTGTAGAGCGGCTGGAGGGACTCGTCCCCGGAACCGCCCTTGACCGCGTAGTTCACTGACCAGACCGAGAAATGCTGGCCTTCCCGCGCGCCCACGCTCCTGCCGAGCGAGGTCAGGACCCGCGAAAGGGGCATCACCTGCCGGATGTGCCCGCCTTCGAGAAGCAGCCTGCCGTACCCCATGACCCGGCCCGCCTGAAAACCGCCGGGGCCGCGCGTGCGGGCCACTTCCGCCGCGAGCTGGGCCTTGTGCAGCAGGATGCGCCCGTGCTCTTCCGAACTGCGCTGGCGGGTCCCGTCCATATCCTGCGGATAGAGCGCATAGCCCGCATGGGGCTGCACGCCGAACGGCCTGCCGATCAGCGGATCGGGGAGGCGCACCTGCTCCATCGCCCGCAGGATGGCGGCGGCAAGGTTCTCGCATTCGGGGCGCGTGGCTTCGGGCAGGAACACCGCGACCGCGCTGTCGCCGATGCGCGCGCCGAACGCCTGATCGGGAAGCTGGCCGGAAAACGCCTCCACCAGCTTGCTCACGAGCCGATCCGCAAACCCGTAGCTGACGTTCCGGGCCACCTCGCGCACGCCGTCGAACCGGACGACGATGAGGCCGAGCGTACCGCCCCGGCTGCTGCCTTCGCCGCTTTCCAGCCCGAACTCCCGCGCGAACGCCGACTGTATGGCCCCGGTTTCCTGCGTGAGCCGCTCCAGCAGCACCTCATGGGTTGCAAGCCCGGAGCGGGGATCAAGCCGCCCGGCCTTGTACAGCTCCAGATTCTCAAGGCACAGATCGACGATGCCGGGCAGGGACGGCAGCAGCGCCGCCACGCGCTCGGCGTCGGGCACACGGGCCATGAACACGCCGAGGAGTTCCCCGTGCCGGACGAGCGGCAGCAAAAGCTTTCCCTCGTCCGGCAGCCATTCCGGTTCCTGCGAACGGGTCTGGCGGGGAAAATAGACGGCATGCGCCTCGAACGGGAGCACGCGGTGCAGGCTGTCCCGCAGCCGCTGCTCCAGATCCAGCAGATCGCGCCGGACAAGGCCGGTCGTCAGGCCCGACATGCCTACCACGTCAGGCGGACGGGCACGCCGCGATCCGCCATGTATTGCTTGAGCTGCCCAATCGTATATTCGCCGTAGTGCACGATGGAGGCGATGAGCGCCGCCGAAGCGCGGCCTTCCGTCACGGCGTCCACCATGTGCTGCGGGCTTCCCGCGCCGCCGGAAGCGATGACGGGAATGCGCACGGCGTCGCAGATCCGGCGGGTGAGCGTCAGCTCATAGCCGTCCTTGGTCCCGTCGGCGTCGATGGAGTTGACGCACAGCTCGCCCGCGCCGAGCGCCTCGCAGCGCTTCGCCCACTCGACGGCGTCGATTCCCATAGCCTTGCGCCCGCCATGAATGACAATCTCATATCCGGACGGGATTTCCGGGGTGACGGGAACCCGCTTCACGTCCATGCCGACCACGATGGCCTGCGAACCGAACGCGTCCGCGCCCTGCGAAATGATTTCCGGGTTCTTCACGGCGGCGGAGTTCACGGAAATCTTTTCCGCGCCCGCGAGCAGCACGGCCCGCATGTCCTGCACCGTAGAGATGCCGCCCCCTACGGAGAAGGGGATGAAAATCTCCGAGGCGACCTTTTCCACCACGTCGAGGAAGATCCCGCGCGCCTCGGCGGAAGCCGTGATGTCGTAAAAGACGATTTCATCGGCCCCGGCCTCGTAATACCGCCGGGCGGTTTCCACCGGATCGCCGATGTCTTCGTTGCCCACGAACTTGACGCCCTTGGTCAGGCGCCCGTTGCGCACGTCAAGGCAGGGGATAACCCGTTTCGTCAGCATGCCCGGCCTCCCGCGCTGCGCGCCATGCACCATTCATAGAAATTGGAAAGGATCTTCAAGCCCGGCCGCCCGCTCTTTTCCGGGTGGAACTGGATGGCCCACAGGCCGTCCTGCCCGTACACCGCGCAGAACTCCGTACCGTAACGGCTTGTGGCGATGACCTTTTCCGGGGCCGTCTCCACATAATAACTATGCACGAAATAGAAGGCCGCGTCAGCCGGGACATCCTTCAGGATGGGGCTCTCCTGCTTGCGGGAAATCGTATTCCAGCCCATGTGCGGGATGCGGATAGGCGCCCCGCCTTCCTCCAGATGCTCGTCGAAGCGCACGCAGCGGCCTCCGACGAGGCCGAGGGTCGGCGTGTCGTTCTCGTCGCTGTGGGCCACCATGATCTGGCAGCCGAGGCAGATCCCAAGCAGGGGCCTGCCCGACGAGACGACATTGCGCAGCACGGCGTCGAGGCCGGAATCCTGAAGGTGGCGCATGGCCTGTCCGGCAGCGCCCACGCCGGGGAAAATCACGCCGTCCGCGCTGTCCACGACGGCGGGATCGGCAGTGATGGCGCAGGGAATGCCCAGATGATCGAGCGCGCGGCGCACGCTGGTCTGGTTCCCCGCCTTGTAGTCAAGGATGGCAAGCATAATTCTTCCCGATAAGCCGTTGTCCGCCGCCTCCGCGCGGAGAAACGTCCGGCGGGCGGGAGCGGGTGAAAGCCCATAGAAAGGGCCGAAAACACGATACTATCCGGTTCAGCGCCAGGTCAAGGCCCGCAACGGGCCGGACAGCAGGGGCGGGGCCTCAAAAAACGCGCATGCCCCCTGATTTGAAGGGCCTGTTGGGGGCGCACGGGAGGCCGGGTTGACAGAATCCGTAGTCTGGGCGAAATATATGACAATTCCACACTCCATCACGAGGTAAACCAAGGCCCTTTTTCCCCCGCACGAGCGCGGGAAGCCTGCCATATGGGCCGCAGCGCCAAGGATACGCATGATAAAACGAGCCATCACCCTGCTGCTCTTGGCTCTTCCTTTGTATTTGGCCGCCGTCCCGCAGGCGGAAGGCCGATCTCCGGGGCCGATGCTTGAGGTCTTTACCGGGAGAGCCACCTTTTACAGCGACTCGTTCCACGGCAAGAAAACGGCCAATGGGGAACGCTACAACAAAAACGAATTCACGGCGGCGCACCGCTCCCTTCCTTTGGGAACCATCGTCCGCGTGACCAACCTTTCCAACGGCAACAACCTGCTCGTCCGCATCAACGACCGCGGGCCGGGCAAGAAAAAGCTCATCCTCGACGTTTCCAGGGCCGCCGCCAGCAGGCTGAACATGATCCGGCGCGGCGTAATTCCCGTCCAGGTCGAGGTCGTCGCCGACAAGCGGGGCATCCCGGTTCTGCGGAACAACGCCTTTTACCTGCGGCTGGCCAGCGCACGCACGCTCAAGGACGCCCAAAACAAGCTCAAAACGCTTTCGTCCGCCAGCGCCTCCAAGCCCACCAAGCGGGTTTCCCGCAGCCTGCCCGGCGAACTCAAAATCCTCTCGGAACGCCTTCCCAACGGCCGCACGCAGTATTTTATCGGCCAAGGCCCCTTCACCCGCTACCGGGATGCGCAGCGCGCCCTGAGCAAAGCCAGAGCCAGGCATACTGAAGCCAGCGTCGCCTGCCTCCCCAGGCTGGTCGCCGAAAACAACCGCTGACTGCGGTTTGGGCCGCCCCCGCAGCGCCTTTCCGCGCAGCCTGCGCCTGTCGGCTTCGGGGTTCCATACCGCGCCTTTTTGGACAACCGCCCCGCCCTTCATGGAGCCTTTTCGGGCGCCTCTTGCCCACACTTTGCGGCAAGGCGGCATAATCAGCCGACACTAAAAGGAAAAGCCGCTTAAGCCTCAGAATATTGTTCAAAAAATCACTAAATCTTTTTCGTTCTTCTTTGCACAACTTTTTCTGCAAGAACCTATCATATTGTTTATACATATTTTTCATATAAAAAACACAAAACAGGAAACGGTTTTCAACTCCCTAAAAGCCCTTTCAGGGCTGGTGCAGAAATTCACTCCATCCCCTATCGTGCCCTAATCACGCGCCATTTGCACGAGTTCACGGCCCAGCGGGGCTAAATGTGCACAAAATCCTTTGATGACACCGGGTTTCTCGAACCTTCCTTGACACAAACAAGAACTGCATGGTATTTTTAACAAGAAGTAAGATAACTGAGATGAGGCCCGTGCGTTTGCGCTGCGGGCCATCTTAGAATATCCCGCGGCTTTCAGCCGCACCACAATGCGGTTACCAACCAAACCAAGTGGAGGTAAGGCAATGGCAATCAAACATCCAACTCCCTTGTTGGATCAACTCGAAACTGGCCCTTGGCCCAGCTTCGTATCCGACATCAAGCAGGAAGCTGAATACAGAGCGGCCAACCCCGACAACGTGGAATTCCAGGTTCCCGCCGACGCTCCCGACGACCTGCTCGGTGTGCTTGAACTTTCCTATAAGGAAAAGGAAACGCACTGGAAGCACGGCGGCATCGTGGGCGTGTTCGGTTACGGCGGCGGCGTTATCGGCCGTTACTGCGACCAGCCTGAAATGTTCCCCGGCGTGGCGCACTTCCACACCGTCCGTGTGGCCCAGCCCTCCGGCAAGTACTACTCCACCGAATTCCTGCGCGGCCTGTGCGACATCTGGGAACTCCGCGGCTCCGGCCTGACCAACATGCACGGTTCCACCGGCGACATCGTGCTCATCGGCACCCAGACCCCGCAGCTTGAAGAAATCTTCTACGATCTCACCCACAAGCTCGACGTCGACCTCGGCGGTTCCGGTTCCAACCTCCGTACGCCTGCCGCCTGCCTTGGCCAGAGCCGCTGCGAATACGCCTGCTACAACACGCAGGACGCCTGCTACCAGCTCACCATGGACTACCAGGACGAACTGCACCGTCCCGCCTTCCCTTACAAGTTCAAGTTCAAATTCGACGGCTGCCCGAACGGCTGCGTGGCCGCTATGGCCCGTTCCGACTTCGCCGTCGTGGGTACGTGGAAGGACGACATCAAGATCGATCAGGAAGCCGTGAAAGCCTACGTTGCCGGCGAATTCGCCCCCAACGCCGGCGCCCACTCCGGCCGTGACTGGGGCAAGTTCGACATCGAAGCCGAAGTCATCAACCTGTGCCCCTCCAAGTGCATGAAGTGGGACGGCAGCCGCCTCTTCATCAACAACGCCGAATGCGTGCGTTGCATGCACTGTATCAACACCATGCCCCGCGCCCTGCACATCGGCGACGAACGCGGCGCGTCCATCCTCTGCGGCGCCAAGGCCCCGGTCGTTGACGGCGCTCAGATGGGCTCCCTGCTCGTTCCCTTCGTCCCGGTTGAAGCTCCTTACGCTGAACTCAAAGAAATCATTGAAAAGATTTGGGATTGGTGGATGGAAGAAGGCAAGAACCGCGAACGTCTCGGCGAAACCATGAAGCGTCTGTCCTTCCAGAAGCTCCTTGAAGTCACCGAAATCCCCGCTCTTGCTCAGCACGTCAAGGAACCGCGCTCCAACCCGTACATCTTCTTCAAGGAAGAAGAAGTGCCCGGCGGCTGGAACCGTGACCTGGCTGCTTACCGCTCCAGACATCAACGCTAAAGAGAAGGGAGAATTACCATGGCGTTTGTTTCTTCCGGCTACAATCCTGAAAAGCCGATGGAAGGCCGTATCTCCGATATTGGCCCCCGCAAATACGACTCGTTCTTCCCTGAAGTCATCAAGAAGAACTTCGGCAAATGGCTGTACCACGAAATCCTGGAACCCGGCGTGCTCGTGCACGTCGCCGAATCCGGCGATAAGGTGTACACCGTGCGCTGCGGCGGCACCCGTACGATGTCCGTTACCAACATCCGCGAAATCTGCGAAATCGCCGACAAGTACTGCGGCGGGCACGTTCGCTGGACGACCCGTAACAACATCGAATTCATGGTGACCGACGAAGCCACCCTGAAGGCCCTGAAGGAAGATCTGGCGGGCCGCAAGTTCGCCGCCGGCTCCTACAAGTTCCCCATCGGCGGCACCGGCGCCGGCGTTTCCAACATCGTGCATACCCAGGGCTGGGTGCACTGTCACACCCCCGCCACCGACGCCTCCGGCCCGGTTAAGGCTGTGATGGACACCATGTTTGAAGAGTTCAAGAACATGCGTCTGCCCGCCCCCGTGCGCATTTCGCTGGCTTGCTGCATCAACATGTGCGGCGCCGTGCACTGCTCCGACATCGGCATCGTGGGCATCCACCGCAAGCCCCCGATGATCGACGACCAGTGGGTTGACCAGCTCTGCGAAATCCCGCTGGCTGTCGCCGCCTGCCCCACCGCCGCCGTGCGTCCGGTCAAGACCGAACATGACGGCAAGAAGGTCAACTCCGTGGCCATCAAGCAGGATCGCTGCATGTACTGCGGCAACTGCTACACCATGTGCCCCGCCCTGCCCATCTCCGACGGCGAAGGCGACGGCGTCGCCCTGATGGTCGGCGGCAAGGTTTCCAACCGTATCTCCATGCCCAAGTTCTCCAAAGTGGTCGTGGCGTACATTCCCAACGAACCGCCCCGCTGGAACACCCTCACCAGCACGATCAAGCACATCGTGGAAGTGTACTCCGAAAACGCCAACAAGTACGAACGTCTGGGCGACTGGGCCGAACGCATCGGCTGGGAATCCTTCTTTGAACTGACCGGCCTTGAGTTCACCCACCACCTGATCGACGACTTCCGCGATCCGGCTTACTACACCTGGCGCCAGAGCACCCAGTTCAAGTTCTCTGAACTGGCCCTCGCCGCCCACGGCGGTGAAGCCCACGAATCCGCTTCCGCCGCTGAAGTCACCGCCGAAGACAAGGAAGTCGTCATCAACTTCCTCAAGGAAAAGATGTCCCGTCCCGGCGCGAAGACCAAGTACTACTTCAAGGACTTCCTCGAACTCTTCCCCGCCAAGGGCACCCGCGACGTCAAGAACGTCCTGTCCGTGCTCGTGTCCGAAGAGGCGTTGGAATACTGGTCTTCCGGCTCCACGACCATGTATGGTCTGAAGGGCGCCGGCAAGCAGGCCTCTTCCGAAGGCGAAAACTAGTCTTAACGGCTGCGGGGGAGCTTTCTCCCGCGGCTTTCCCTCCCGTTCCCGATCAAGCGGGCACGGGAGGGCTTTTGAGGGAAGGAAGCGATTCCTTCCCTTTTCTTTTCCGGGGGAAGGCATGGCCCAGAACATTCGGCTCAGGCACGCACAGTCCGGCGTCATCACAACCGGATTTTACGGATTCAGTTGGACGACGCTGTTTTTCAGCGGGTTTCCCGCCATATTCCGTGGCGACCTCCTTACCGGGGTGCTCGTGCTGCTCCTCAGCGCCTCCTCTTTCTGGCTCGTCGCGCTCATCTGGGCCTTTCTCTACAACCGCGTCTACACCACGCGCCTGTTGGAACGCGGCTACGTCTTCGACGACGATCCGGAGAAAGTCCGGGAAGCCAAGCGCGTGCTGGGCATACACGAGTAGAACCAAGGACGCGCCCGTGACGCCGCATCCCCGCCGGTTCCATCCGCCCGGACGGACAGCAAAGCCCGGCCCGGTTACCCGATCCGTCCCGTTCCGCGCGACGCCGGGCGGCACATCCCGCCCATTCCCGTCTCGGCCTCCCTTTGCTGCTCCCCCGGTTCCGGCGAAGCCCTTGCGGGGCTCGGCAGACACGGGGAACCCCTTGCTGGCTTCGCAATCCTGCATGGACAAAATGGCGGCGAGGCCCCCTTCCATGCGGCGGCGCGTGCGGCTGGCCCTGCCCGGCTCCGGCATACCCCGGCTTTTTCCGCACTCACGGCCCTATCCGCCCGGCACGCCGCCCCTCCGGTATGCTTGTCCCGTCCGCGCCTGCGCCCCCCCAGCCCTCTCGGCGGCACGGGGCTGCCGAAGCATGCGGATATCCACAGCATGGAAGCCCTCCCCTTCCAATGGAACGGGCCGCCTCCCGTCCGTCATCAACGCCAGCCGTATGCGGCGCTGCGCAGGCCACGAAGGGTTTCCCGGCGGCAGAGGGGGAAAGCCCAGTACGCCAAAACGTAAAAAGAAGGCTGTGTTATAGAAAACGGTTGATGCTTTTTTCCTTGAAGTTCCAAAGGATTAGCCGATAAAATGCCTTAGCCGTGGTTCCCGCCAAGGGGAAAACCGGAGAAAAAGGCTGTATTTTCACCGCACTGTGGAGATGAAACAACCACACACTATAACAGAGCCAAAGAGAAAACCTGCGATGTCCGATAACTACATTCTGCTGCGGCACCCCCATACGGGCAAGGAAACAAAGGGATATTACGGATTCAGTTGGGACAGCTTCCGAACCTTGGGGTTCGTCTGGTTCAAACGCGGGGCCCCCTCCGGGGGCATGGAATACATTATCTCCCCGGCTGCGATCCTCATCGTGTTCGGCCTCTTTTTCGGCGTGCCTGCGCTCTCGGAATTGCTCGACGGTACGGAAGTTCCCCTGGGCGGCCTCATGATTTCGGGGCACGCTTTAATAGCCATGCTGGGCCTCGTTGGTCTGCTGCTTCAGAACACCCTGATCTCCTTCTCCTGCAACCGGCGATATACGCGCAAACTGCTGGACGAAGGCTACGAAATCGTCCCCGCGATCAATGAGAAGGAAGCCCGGATCGCGCTCAACCTTCCGGGAGGCCCCGATGGCCGCCGATGACTGCATCCTGCTGCGGCATCCCTACACGGGCAAGGAAACGGCGGGATACTACGGATTCAGCGGGGAAACGCTTCGTTCCTTCGTTTTCTGCCTCAGGAGGGGCAACACCCGGCTGTTCCTCGCCGCACTGACGCCCCTGATCGGTTTTGTGCTGCTTCCCCCCGTGCTTCTGCTGTTTCCCGATGCCCGGAAAATCCTTCTCGCCCCTTTCCCCGGCGCTGACATCCCCCTTTTTGTGCTTTTCCTCCTGATCCTGGGGTTCCTGTGCGTTTGCGGAACGCTGCCCATCACCACGCACGCCAACCGCATCCACACCACGGAACGGCTCAGGCAGGGCTACGCCCTGCCCGCCGCCTCCGCCAACCTTGATAAAGCGCGGGCCGCCCTCAAACTCCCGCCCTCCCGGAACAACGCATGATCACACCGACTTTCACGGCCCCCCGCCTCGTCGTCTCCGGCCTTTCCGGGGGCGGCGGGAAAACGCTCCTCTCGCTCGGCCTCGTCCGCGCCCTGACGCTTCGCGGCTTCCGCGTCAAACCCTGCAAGAAGGGCCCGGACTACATTGACGCCGCATGGCTCGGCCTCGCCTCCGGGCGCACGCCGACCAACCTTGATCCCTTCTTTTTGACGGATGCCCGGCTGCGTGCGCTTTTCCGCTCCTCATTCGGCGACGCCGACCTTGCCGTCATTGAAGGCAACCGGGGCCTGTACGACGGGCGTGACGTGCAGGGAAGCTGCTCCACCGCGGCCCTCGCCCGCGCCCTCGGCGCGCCCGTCCTGCTTACCCTCACGGTCACCAAGATGACCCGCACCGCCGCCGCGGTCATTGCCGGGCTGGCCCGCTTCGAGCCCGTCAACCTCGCCGGCGTCGTCCTCAACCGTGTGGCGTCCTCACGGCACGCCGCCCTCATCCGGCAGAGCATCGAAACGTACACCGGCATCCCCGTCCTCGGAGAAATCCCCCGGCTTGCCGAAAATCCCATCCCCGAACGGCACATGGGGCTCGTCTCCATGCACGACGAAACCCCGGACGCGCCGGGCCGGGCCTCCCTGCTCGCCGCCCTTGATTCCCTTGCCGGGCTTATTGAAAGCCATATGGACGTTGATGCGGCCCTGCGCCTCGCCCGTTCCGCCCCCGATCTGCGGGACGTCGCCCCCTTCTGGGAAGAAGAAAAAGAAAGGGGAGGAAGGGGAGAAGAAAACGCCGCTTTCCGGGAAGCGGACAACATCGGGAAAGGCCCCGGCAACGCCCCCCAGTATGCCGATGCCACGGTTGGGGAGGCCGATATGGGGAGGACACCCCCCAATGATGCGCCGCATGGACGAAAATCCGCCGAAAGCGCGCCTTCCGGTATAGCCCCCTTACCCCCATCGGAACCAGCCGGAGCTCTGGAACCGTCCGCATCAGCGTTGCTTCATTCCGGCCTTCCGCCCGCTTCTCCCGTGACCATCGGCTTCGTACGGGATGCGGCCCTGTGGTTCTATTATGAGGAAAATTTTGAGGCCCTGCGCCGTGCCGGAGCCGAGCTCGTCGAACTGAGCCTGCTCTCGCCGGAACCGTGGCCCGGCGAACGCCTTGACGGGCTCTATCTCGGCGGCGGGTTCCCTGAAATGGTTCCGGAACGCCTCACGGATTCCCCGCATCTGGCGGAAATCCGGGAATACTCCATGCGCGGCATGCCCATCTATGCCGAGTGCGGCGGATTTATGGTTCTGTGCCAGGAGTTGCAGATCGGCGGGAAACTGTACCCCATGACCGGAATTTTCCCGGCACGGGCGGAGTTCTGCCAGCGCCCACAGGGCCTCGGCTATGTGGAGGCCACCGTGGAGGCCGAAAACCCGTTCCATCCGGTAGGCGCCCTTCTGCGCGGGCACGAATTCCACTATTCCCGCTGCATCGCGCTTGGGGAGCTTGAGCCGACCCTGCGCCTCTCGCCCGGCGTGGGCATGTCCGGGCCGGGGCACCGCGCCAAGGGGCTTGCGGCGGAAGGCCCGGACAAGCTCAAAAGCCGCGACGGGCTCCTTGTCCGCAACACTTTCGCGGCGTACACGCACCTCTTTGCGCCAGCCGTCCCGCACTGGGCCGCCCGTTTCGTCGCGGCCTGCCGAAAGAACGGATGATCTCCAAGGGGGAGGCGTTTCAAAGCCACGCGCCTCCCTCTCTCCGGGGTTTCCTTCCCGCGTACTTGTAATCTTATCCACCCGTTGCGCTGCGCCTTCCAATCGCCGCTTCCTTTTGCCGACGGGCCGCCGCTGCGCGCATCCCAAAGGAAGGCGGGATGATATATCCCCTGATTTTCTTCTAATCAGGAATTATTTCTATTTACAGGCCATCAGGTTTGGGGTACTCTTATTTCCTACATCACAGAACAACGCTACGCTCCCGTTTTTTGGGGGATGGAGGCTTATTATGATTGAGGAACGCACCGGCATCATCACTTTCCAAGGCAATCCCCTGACCCTTCTCGGCAAGGGCGTTTCCGTCGGCGAAGCGGCCCCGGACTTCTCCGTGCTGGCCAATGATCTCACCCCGCGCACGCTGGCCGACTACAAGGGCAAGGTGCTGGTCATCAGCGTGGTTCCTTCCCTCGACACGCCCGTCTGCGACATGCAGACCCGCCGTTTCAATGCCGAAGCCGCCAAGCTTTCCGACAACGTCCGCATCCTGACCATCAGTTGCGACCTCCCCTTCGCCCAGACCCGCTGGTGCGGGGCCGCCGGGGTCGATGCCGTCGAAACCCTCTCCGACCACCGCGACCTTTCCTTCGGTACGGCCTATGGCGTCGCCATCAAGGAACTCCGCCTCCTCAGCCGCGCCGTGTTCGTCATCTGCGCCGACGGCGTCATCGCCTACGAGCAGCTCGTCAAGGAAGTCACCCACGACGTCGATTTTGAAGCCGCTCTTGAGGCCGTGAAAGCCTGCCTTGAAAAATAGTTCCGCCAAAAGGCGTGAACCAGCCTCCCCGCCGGGTCTCCCTTTCCTTCCTTCCGAGACCTGCCGGATGATACGGCAAAGGCCGCACCTGATCTCTCAGGGGCGGCCTTTGTTCTGGGCCGTGTCGTCAACTAGATATAATCCATTACAATTGTTTAACCATTTTCAAGCCACAAAAAATTATTTTATATAATTTCAATTAGTTATATGTAAAAATAGGCTGTGTTAAAGTTTCCGGCTGATACGGCAATCAGAGGTCGTTCATCTGCCCCTGTTTCAGCGGAACATTCGCTGCCGTGAAGGCGGACGCACTTCCAGCGCGGTGAAAGGCATCCTCCGGCAGCGGCTGACGGCGCTTCGTCTCGCGCGGTTTCGCCGCTCTCGACCGCGCTTCGCGAGACATTTCGCCGCTCCTTGCCCCCCTCCCATGCCGCATTGCCATGCGGCGGGGGACTTCCTCAAAGTTCACTGACGCTCGCGCCTCCGGCGGTTAAAGGAGCATACTTCTCTTTATCAACCGTTAACTTGAACAGAGCCAAAAAATAACAACACGGCCCAGGGCCTGTTCACGCAAAAAGAAAAGGCTGTGTTCTAGAAAATGGTTGATGCTTTTTTCCTTGAAGTTCCACAGGGATAACCGACAAAATGCCTCAGCCATGAACTCCACCAAGGGGAAAGCTGGAGAAAAGGCTGTATGTTCACAGTGCTGTGGAGATGAAACAACCACATGCCATGACAGAGCCTTTTGCAAATGGTTACCCTCAATTCGGGCGATGCCGCATCTTTCGTCAATCACATTCAATCATTGAAAAAATTCAGTATAGCGTAAACACGCCCTAGGCGGAAGGCTGCCCTTCCGCCGCTGCCTCCAGCGCCGCCACGCGGGACTTGAGGGCCTCCAGTTCCGTTTGCAGGGACTGCACCGCGTTGGAAGGCTCCCAGTTGCCGTTGTCGGCGTTCCACACGGGGACGGCCCCCTCCGTGCGGCTCCGGTTGTCCATCAGCGGGAGCAGCTTCCCAAGCCACGCATTGAGGCGCTGCATGTTCGCCGTCACGATGGCGTTCCAGCCTTGCTGCCCATAAGTGATCGTCTCAAGCCCGGTCGGGGTCAAACTCGCCATTGCGTCTTCTCCTTGCTTGTCTTATCGGGCCGCCCCTCAGGAACCGCAGGGCCGGACGGCCCGGAACTCCGGCCACGGGGAACAGGCCGTTGCCTTCTTATCCATTGGAATGCCCGGTTCAGGCCACGTATTCCCCGTCCTGCGCTTCCACAGTGACGGATGCCGCCGGGGAAACATACCCAAGCTGCCGCGCCGTCACGGACAGCGTGAAGCGCCCCGGACGCGTGAGGGTGATGGACGTGCCGTTGACCGCATAGTCCGCGCCCGCCGCCGTAAGGACGAAATCCCCGGAGAACCCGGCGGGCACCGGCTCGTTCCCGTTCTCGGTGCGCGTCCCGGCCCCGCCGAAAGCGACGTCCACCGGGCTCCAGCTTACGGCGACGGAATCCCCCGTGCGCACCGCCCGCAGCCCGGCGACGGACCACGGGAACATCGCCTTTCCGGTTACGGCGAAAGGCAGGCCATCCACCCGATCCGCGCCAAGCACCTCATCTCCCGAAACAGGCCGCAGCTTGACGGCATGGGTGCCTATGGGCAGCCCCTGCACCGTATTTTCCTCACCCGGATGCCGGAATACCCAGATCGCCGCCCCCGCCGCATGCGTCTGGATGGGCGTATTCATGTACCCCCGCACCACGCCGGAGAGCCGGGTCGTCTCCGGGCCTTCAAGCACGACCGTCTGGAACAGCATCAGCTCATCATCGACGAGCGCCATACGCCGCGCCCCGAACAGTTCCGTCCGGCTGACCGGGCCGAAGGACGGATCTTCCTTATAGGGCCGGTACAGCAGCCCCCGCGTGTCGTCCACGGCGAGCGTATCCGCCGGGTACGCCTCGGCAAGCGTCCCGTACTGCGCCCACGGAGCCGAAAGCAGCCCAACGGGGCTGTAGTCGGCGTTCGTGGCTGAACGCTCCACGAGCAGCCCTTCCTCGGAAAGCAGCTCCCGCGCCGCCAGCACGAGAACCGTGGGTTCGGAACCCGTTTCCGGGTTCCGCGGCAGCTCGAAAAGCCGCGTATGCCGCAGGGGAACCGGCGAGAGATCCGGGGCCGACCACGGCGGGATGCCGGTGACCGGCGGGTATACGGCGGGCGGCTGGGCCATCGGATCGGGCAGGGGTTCCCCCGGAGGCACGAATGTCCCGGACAGCCGTTCCACAACCTGCTTGGCCTGAATCGAGATACGGTTTTCGGACAGGTTCCCGCGCACGACTTCCAGCACGCGCACCCGTACCCCGGAAAGGCCGAAACGCGGGTGCGTGATCTCAAGGATCTGCCCCTGCTCGATGTGGGCATAATCACGCGGCACGTCGAACGAAAACGAGGCCGCCGGGTAGGACTCCACGTCCCGCAGCTCCTCAATGCGCCGCTGCGCCGCGCTGCGGTCGGTAAAGGCGGTCAGATCCACGCTCTTCTTGCGCCGCAGCCCAAGGAGCTGGATGGAAGCCGCGTTGTTGGCGGTCACGGCGCGCTCGGAATAGTCCTGCGCCGCGTCGGTGAACTTGCCGGAAAGATCGTTCCATGTCGTATCCCACGCCGCCCGCTTGAAGGAGAAGGAGCCTTCCAGAAAATCGCCTTCGCCGAGCACCGCCGAGGGCGCCGCGTCAGGATCGGGGGCCCGCAGGGACAGCGTCCCGTCGGCCCGCTCGACGAGCCAGCCGCCCACGAACCCAAGCACCTGCATGATGTGCTCGCGTACGGGTTTCTGGCGCGAGAACACGATGTTCAGGCCATAGCCCTTCTGCGCCCAGAACGACGCGGCGGCGGAAAAGCTCGGCTTGTCGATGGAAGGCCACGAGGCCCCGGCGTCAAGGAGCAGTTGGAGGATGATCGCCGCCGGGTTCACGCCGTTGGGCAGGATGGCGTGCTCCAGCGGGATATCCCCGCAGAACCGCACCACGTAATGCAGCGTCGGCATCATGGACACGTTGAAGCCCAGATAGAACTGCCGGAGCCAGACATGGGCCACTCCGGGGAGGCGGCTGGCGTACGGCCCGGCCTGCACGGGATAAAACGCGCCCGTGCCGTCGTTCCAGACCTGCTCGGCGCACGGGATGGCCCCGCCCTGTTCCGTGAGCAGCCGATCATCCTGATAGACGCCGACAAGTTCCAGCGGCCCCATGCCGATGCCCTGCCACACGTCCATGCGGTAGTGGTAGCCTTGCAGCACCTTCTGCTTTTTCTTTTTGCCGCCCTTGCCGCCCACGGCGGTTTCCTCATACTCCGGCTCGCTGGAAAGATTGCCGTAATACAGCAGGTTTCCCGGCAGCCTGACGGTGCCGAACACGCGGGGGATGACCGTCCCTTCCTCAGCCGTGGTCAGGCGGAAGGCGTCGAGGTTGGCCGGGGCCATGTCCGCCCCCTTCATGGAGCGCGGCCCCTTGGCGAACAGCGCCGTCGCCACGGTCGCCCCGATGGTCACGGCGGCGATGGCAAGCCCTACGCCCATGCGCCCGCCCCCGTTTCAGCGGCGACGATGCGGAAATGCCGGGTCATGCGCCGCAGCCACCAGTTTCCGAGCGGCGTAAACGACACGCCCCTGCCGTTGATGGCGTGCAGCATCTGGAACCCGCCGCCGCTACAGGGCCAGGCCAGCCCGCAATGGTTGGTCACGCGGCGCTCCGTGGTGGAAAACGCCAGCCAGTCGCCCCGCAGAAGCGGCGCATCCACAGGCAGGGAAGCCATCCCCAGCCCCGGACGCAAACAGTCGCGCATGTGCCTGTGGCTGGCCTCCAGCACGTATTCGTCCCGCGTATGCTCGTGCCAGTCGCGGGGGTAGTAGCCATACTCCAGACGGGTCAGCAGCCCGGCATCCAGCAGCGCCTGCCCGACGAACAGCGTGCAGTCCGCGCCGCGCCCCTTGCACCGCTGCAAATGCCTGTAGGGTGTCCCGATCCATGACTCCGCCTCAGCGCGGAAGGCTTCCCACGCGGCCTCGTTGCCGAAATAGTCCATAACGATCCTCCCTCTGGAAACGGAAAAGAAGCGCCTTCCCCTGAAGGCCCCCTCCGGCTTCCTATTTGAATCCCCAAACGGCGGGGTTCCGGCTTGGGATGGAGGCGCAGCCGCCGAACCGGGCGGAATTGCCGAAGCGATCCCGGCAGGTGGCGGGCGAGCCGTCGCATCCGGGGTATGCCGTCACGGTTCCGCCGCTGCCCACACGGGAATCGAAGGGCAGCTGAAGCGTGATCGTGTCCCCGACATGCGCGACGATGAACCGGAAATCCCCTCCCGCCGCCGCGTACCCGCGCGTGAAATACCCATCAGGGTACGCGGCGAAGGACGGCGACGTCAGCAGATGCCCGTCCACGGACACGGACGCCGCCACGCCCCATGACTGCGCCGCCAGCCCGCACCCGGAATCGAACAGCACGAACTGGCACTGCCCCGAATAGATCATGCGGGGCAGCATGGCATCGAGGATGCAGCTTGACGAAAGGCAGTTGACCGAAACCTGCGCGGCGTCCGCGCCGGGGATCACCTCCAGCACCACGCCGCCGAAAACCTGCACCGTGCCCCCGCCCTCAGGTTCGTGCTCATAAATGTTCACCCGCGTCGGCAGGATGGGCAGCGAAGCCAGATACCGGGTGAGCAGCGTATCCATGCACGCCGTCAGCGTCACCGTGGCGGCTTTGCCGTCCACGCTGCCCCGCAGTTCGCCGCGCTCGATGGCGGCGGGCGTCCATTCCGCCCCACGCCACAGGACGGTTTCCCGCGAGGTCGTGAGCGTATGTACGGTGTCGGCTATGATTTCATAAAGTTCTACAATCTGAGGCAATTCTGTACGCATCAGCTTTCCTCCGGCAGGGTGTGGAACGACAGCTCGCACCGGGAAACCCCGGCGGATTCGTGCCGGACGGTTACGCAGTCCGTATCCAAACGGGCGTAATACTCCCGCCCCACCCGTGAAGACGGGGGTACGGCCACGCCGGGCTCGGAATCGAGGTGCAGCGCCAGTTCGCCCACGCCCGCATCTTCCACGGCCACAAGGCGGCGGTTCAGGACATCCCCGCCCGGCAAGGCGATCCACAGCCGCTGGTTGGGGATGAAGCCGTCCTTTGCGCCGTTGTCCAACACGTACAGGATCGCCTTGTCCGCCGCGGCCCCGCGGGTCAGGGTGAAACAGCGGCGCGGATCGCGCACCAGCAGGGCTTTCCACCGTCCCCGCAGGGCTGTGGCCCGATCCAGCAGCCCGGCGAGATCCGGTTCCCGCAGCAGGTACTTTTGGCGGTGCGTCGCTGGGGCCACGTCCCTCCGGGCGCCCAGCTCCATCACGCCGCCGCGCACGGTGCGCAGCGTCCGCAGCAGGGACGAGGTGCCGCCGACGCCGTCGCCCGACCAGTCGGGACGGTGCGGCCAGAGCCATGCGCCGGACTCGGACGGGACGCGGGGCAACGCCCCCAGCGCTGGCTGCGAGCCCGCCAGTTCGCGGAATTCCACCGACCACGTTTCCATCCCGTCGGAAACCACGGCAGGCTCCGCGCTCGTCAGGATGCCCGTGAACAACGGAACCAGCCGCGTGGCGCCCTCCGCGAACACATCGGGAACCGGCGCAGCCACGGAGAGCGTCCGGCCCGCCGGATCTTTTGAAAGCAGGGAGCAGGCCATAAACGTACCGCTCCGGCGTTCGTGCAGCATGATCAAATTGCACAGCCGCGTCAGGTTCCAGCAGTCCCCGAAATCCCTGCCGGGCGTGAGCACCTGCCGGGCGGCGTCGATGCCCGCCACATCCAGCGCCTCCTGCCACAAGGGGACGCCGAACACGCGGTCTTTCCCGTACTGGACAAGGTGGTGGAGCCGCTGCCCGTTCACGCCGTCGCCCCAGATCGTGGCCCGGAGCGTCCGCAGGGGGCGCTTCGCCAGCGGGCGGCGCTGTTCGTCGCCGTTTTCCCCCCGCGTCAGCACGGTATCGAACGCATAATCGATCTCCAGCCCGTCCGACCAATCGGGCCAGAACGGAAACAGAAGCAGGCGCGACGCCGTGATCGTCAGGCTCCGTTCCCCGATGTCGGTAACGAACGTATACGTCGTATCCTGCTGCGCCGGGCCGGAAGGCAGCACGGTGAGAAGGCCCTTGAGCGCGCCGGTGGGCGGCAGCACCCCCGGACGGAAGCCGGAAAGGGCCGTGCCCGCAGGCGATGCGCTATTGACGCCGACAAGCCGCACGGGTACGAACGTCGCGTTCCAGAGCACCACATCAAGCGTTTCCATCCCCGAAAGCAGCCCCAGATGGGCTTCCGTGGGATACAGATGGATCTGCCCGTAAATGAGATCCGCAACGCTCTCGGCCATGCGGCGTTCCGAGGGCCGAGGCAGCGGCGTGGCCTCGTGCCGCACCATGTCCCCCCGGTGCGGGGCGTCGCCCGCCCATGCGCCCGACGTTCCGGGGATGCTGTAGGAGCACTCCGGGACGCCGCCCGCGCGCGGCCACAGCACCTCTGAAATCATGCTTCCACCTCAACGGCGAGGCCGATGGCGTCCGAGTCCGAGATGTCGGGCAGCACCATGAACACCCGGCCCCCGATGCTGATGCGATCCTTGGGCTTGAGCCCTTGCAGGCTGACCGCCCAATACGGCAGCTCGCCCGCGATGCGCACGTCCTCGCCGTTGCAGACGTACAGCAGCGGCTTGATCAGCATGTGCCGGAGCGTCCCGCTGTTCTGGAGGAGCGCCGCGTTGTATTGGGGAACCGATGCGCAGACCGCGCCCTTGTGCGTAGGGGTTATGGTTTTCCCCCCTGCGTTGACGGCCCCGGCAAGGCTGTAGTCGGTGTTCACCTTCCCGATGACGCTGCGCACGGTGACGCTGGTGCGAACCACACTGGGCGCAGGCGTGCCCGCCGTATAGCCGTAGGTGCCTTCCGGCGGGAATGTTTCGACATTGGCCCCCTTCCAGAGCAGCCCCACATTGCCGTAGTTGTTGTTGCAAAAATAATACTCGTTGCCGACGTCCCTCTGGGCCGCATACAGCGCGGAAAGCATGAGCCCCATTGCGCTGTTCGCGCTCCACGCCGACCACAGCACCATGTTGAGCTCCGTTTCATCCGCCCCGCCGTCCGCCGCCCCGAACATCAGAGGCACCCAGCCCGAATACGGCGTATCGGCCCCGTCGGAAAACGTGTAGACCACCCGCATCGCCGTCATAATAAACGTCGGGCAGACCAGCACGATCTGCTCGGCGACCGGCGGCAAAATCCACCAGCCCGTGGACGTGATGCTGTATTTCCCCGGAGATCTGAGCCAGACGGGTTTTCCGGTCGCCCGCGAGCAATAGCCGTGCGCCAGCCTTTCGGTGAACCGGCCCGGCTGCGCGTCCCATGCCGCGGAAGCGTCGAATCCCGTGTTGCCGTGTACGGCCAGCAGGAAGCGCTCCGCGTTGTCGTGCGCCTGCACAAGCCGCAGCGAAAAATAGAGCTGCCGGTTCCCGCCGCCCGTACTGTGCAGGTAGAGTTCGCCTTCGGCATCCACGGCGTTTTTGTCCACCGTCCATCCCCCGGCCTGCGCCGCCCCGGCGATGTTGGCGAGCACGCCTTTCTCCGTCCCTACGTTCGTGTAGCTGAAAACCTTGCATGGCTGCGCCATCATTCGTCTCCTATGGCCATAAAGCTATGCCACTCCACCCGGTTGACGTCGGGGAAGAGGGTGTAGCCGTCCACGTCGCTTTCAACGCCGGCCAGCGCGTCGGGGGCCCAGCGCACCCCGTACATCTCGCCTATGGCCGACGCCCCGGCATAGCCGCCCGTATCCTCAAGCTGGATGACGTACATGGGCAGGAGCAGGCGCGGCGTCCCTTCCGGGAACACGATCCCCGCCCCCTGCGTGTCCATCTTCATGTCCGTCTCATAGCCGCTCGACAAACCCAGCAGGCTGGCCGTGGGGCAAATGGCGAAATGCGAAGTCCATACGCCGTCCGGCCTGCAAATCTGATGGCAGGCGTGATAAGAGGAAAAGCTCCCTCCCAGGGGGAACGTGCCCCGCCGCACGAAAGCCAGATTCCGCCTGTGCTGATCCGCGTCGCGCGAACCCGTGCTTGCGGCGTCGTCGTGCCATGTCGTGTACTGCCACAGGCTCGTGTAGCCGTCCGTCAGGCAGGCCAGGGGCCACGGGTTCTCGCCCGGCAGCGAAAAACGCCGGAGCTGCCCCAAATAGGCGTTGGCATACATCCCGTTGCACTCGGCAACGATGGCGACGCGCGCCTTGTTGCTCCAGATCCAGACGTTCATGGCGGCATTCCAGCAAGGCAGGAAGGCATGCGTCCCGCCCTGCCCCGTCCCGTTGCCGTAGGCCGTATCCAGAAACCCCGTTCCGCCCGGCGCGCCGTCGAAGGCCTTGTAGACCTTGCAGACCAGCCCGCCCTTCACGCCGTCGGCGTACGTCGCGGCATAAAGCCCCACGTACACCTCTTCCGAACCCGCCAGCCCGGTATTGCGGAAGACCGCCGCCGGGCCCCATTCCAGCGAATCCCGGCGCGCCGCCGTCCAGTCGCGGCCCGGCGTGCCCGGCTCGCCCGTGATGAAGTCCGTCACTTTGGCCAACAGATCCGCATGGCTGGCCGCCGTCATCTTGCCGCTGAATGCCATTCTTTCCTCCTCAGGCGCACGGCCCGCGCAGGGCGTCAGGGGGCAATCCCTTCCTCGCCCAAAATATTGATGAGCACGCGCCGCCCCCGCGTTGAAGCCAGCGCCCGATCGAATTCACGCTGAAAATCCATGACGTTGATCACGGTCAGCCCCTCGTTGCCGGACACCCTGCCGCCCTCCGTCAGGGAGGCGCTCCCGATCTCGCCGCCGAGGGCATAGGCCGTGCGCTTGCCCCCCGATGCCGGGAGGCGCGGCGACGCGAACGGCTCCAGCAGTTCGCGGGGGACGCTCCGACGCCGCAGCGCCTCCAAAGCCGATACCCCGTAATGGCGCACCGTGGGCCTGTCGAGCATGTATTCGCCGGGCGTGGCGCGGATCAGCACGTTGTCCGCCCGCTCGCCTTTATCCTGCCCGCCGATGAGCCCGCCGAACGCGAACCCCTTGGGCTGGGTACCCTTGATGGCGGCAACGCGGGCCATGCCCGCGGCGACGGCGGTGGCGGCCATGATTGCGCCCACCACCGGGCCGCCCCACTCCATCCCCTGCGCATACGCGGCCTGAGCGGCCTTGTAGGTGCTGATGGTGGCCTCGGCGATGGCCAGAGCCTGATACAGCTGGTACACGCCCTTGCTCTGGGCAAGGCCGGACTCATAGGCCTGCTTCATGGCGTCCGCCATGCCGCCGGCCAGCGACAACGCCCCTTCAAGCCGCTGGGCGTCGATCGCCTTCTCGCGCTCCGCCTGCTCAGCCTTGATGGACACTTCCCGATCCGCCTGCGCCCGCCGCTCCTCAGCCCAGCTCCGCCCATGCGCCGCAAAAGCTTCCAGCTCGGCCTGATACGCGTCCTTCCGGGCTTCCAGCTCCTGCGCCATCCGCTCGGCCTGTTCCGAAGCGTTTTCCCGCTCCATGTCAGCGGTTTCTCCCGCCTGACGCCGCCGCTCGGCGTAGTACTCCGCCATCGCCTTGCCACTGTCCCGGAATGCCGCATCCAGCTCCCGAAGCGCCCCCCTGGACAGCCCTTCCATCCGCTCGGCGGCCCCTTCCGCCAGCTTCCCCAGATCCAGCCCGGAAACGGCCTGCCCCGAAGCCTTGTTCAGCGCGGAGACATCAGCCCGGAGCAAGGCCACCAGTTCCCGCACATTCGAGAGTGCCCGGCCCATATCCTTCAACCCTGCGGAAACCGAATCCTTGAGGCTGAGTTCCAGCGTATAGCCGCCATGTCCCATGTCCCGCTCCTATGCTTCCAGAAAGGCTTTGAACTGCCGCCCGTCCGCGTGCAGCGCCACGCGCAGGGCAAGGGCGGCGTCCTTCATGCGTTCGTCCCGGCGCTGCGCCTCGGCCTCAAGCGCCGCGGCGAACGCGCTCCAGCCGTACTCAAACACGTCCCTGTGCCCGGCCCCCGCCAGCCGCATCACCGCGCGGAGGAGTTCCCGTTCAGGGCCGCCTCCATCAGATCGCCGCGCAACTGAGCCCGGAACGCCTCCAGTACCCTGCCGAAGCCCAGCGCCCCGGCTATCCTGAAAAAAGCCGCGTTGACCTCCTTGACCTGCTCCCACAGCAGTTCAAGCTCGCCGGGCGTCATGTCCATGAGGTCATTGGTGGTGAGGTTGGACATCCTCGGCAGCAGCCGCTCCAGATCATGCACCAGCGGGCCCTTGCCGAACTGCTCGCACATATCCAGCACTTCGCGCACCGTCAGTTCCTGAAGGCGCACGTTCAGGGTGCCCTTGTCGTTTTCCATCGTGAATTCGGTTGATTTTCGCATTGGGTATCCTTGTCGGGAAAAAATGATGCGGGGGAGGGAAACCTTTCTGAAGAAAGGTTCTCCCTCCCCCGCGCCCCCTCCCTTCCCAAGACTTTCGGCTGGTGGGGAGGCGGCGCGGAGTAAGTCCCTGCCGCTTGGAGGTGAAGTGAAAAAAAGGAAGGCCGTTCTTCAGGGAAGGTTTCCCTTATTTTCACAATAGATTTTATGGTTATCCGAGATAGCGCACCCGGAAGAACGGGCTTTCGGGATGGTTCAGATCATCGGCGAGCACTTCGCCGGTCATGGGGATGGAGGCCAGTTCCTCGCTGATGAGGCCGACCTCGCCGCTGAGCGAAAGGGTCACCTTCCAGCACTGCACGACAAGCCCCGGCCCCTGATCGGGCTGGCCCACGAACAGCAGTTCGCCGGTGACGTCGCTGGCGGTCAGCGCATCAATAAGCTGTTCGTCGGAAGACTCGCAATCCGCGGTCAGGAAAACCGTGTCGGCGGAGCAGGACTCGCGGACGCGCAGCAGCCCGGTGCGGGCATTAAGATCGTAATCGACGCCCTGACGGTAGCGGACGGTCGGCTCATCGGCCTTATCCGTGAGCACCACGTCGGCGACGCGGGCGATGCCCTGCAGCGTGGCTTTGATTGCAGAGGCGGCGATCTCCTCGCCGGGCACAAAAGCCCCCTGCACGTTCACGCACTCCAAAGCCCCGTCCTTCGCATAGGCGACGGTCGCCGTGGCGCTGGACGTCGAGCCCACCACGGAGGAGCCGGGCGCGAACGTCCCCCCGGTCACCTTGCCGTGCTCCAAGCGCGTGAAGCCGAGCCTTTCCTTGCCCACGAACGTATACAGGCCCTTATTGGCGTTGATCGCCTGCCCGGATACCGTTGCGGCGGCCTGCATCTGCTTCGCCACCGCCGCGCCCTTGAAGGCCCGAAGGATGTTCCCGGTGGTGAATTCCTCCAGCGTGAAGGCCACGGCCGCCCCCTTCTGGGTGACGAGCTGGAGATCCTTGGCCTTCGTGCCGCTCATCGAGCTGAAATGCTCCAGCTTTTCTTCGGTCAGGCTGATGGTGAAGGCCGGGGCGTTGCCGAGATGGTCGTACCCCTCGCTCCCCACGGCGCGGAAAAACAGCTCGCCCTTGCCGTACAGGTAATTCCTTGTCTGCGGACTTGCAGCCATATCCAATCCTTACAGTGCAATATTGTGTATGGTCGAAACGGTCATGCGGTAGACGCTGGCCCCATCCAGAACGAACCCCCGGATAGAGGACGGCAGGCACGGCCCCATGCCCGGAAGGGGCGGCACGCCGAGGAGCCGCTCCCGCGCCGCGGCAAGCAGCGCATAGGTTCCAGGGTGCCCCGGTTCCGGCTTTTGGCCGCTTGCTTCCGAGCGGTAACTTTTATCCATGACGTAAACCTCGAACTCCATGCGCTCCTCAAGGCGGCGGCCCGAAGGCGTGAACGCGGGAGAACCCGCGTACAGAACCAGCACCGCCGGGAACCCGCGCCGCAACCGGGCCCATGTGTCCTTGCCCGGCTGCCCCTGAAACGCCGCTACGGTCTTCGCGCCCGGCGTTTCCTTAAGCGGTTCCAGCAATCCGAGGATCGCATCCTCAACCTCCATCGGCGTGCGGCTCACGGCGTTACCCCATCCCACGGGCGGGTGCCCGGTTCGAGCAGCACGGCCCCCGGCGTTTCCGTTCCCGCAGGGGGCAGGCCGGGAATGCCCGCCTTGCCGTCCGCAACGTCGCGCAGCCAGTTGAGCGCCTTGACGTAACGCTCGCGGATGGGATCGGTGTCGCGGATGTCGCCCCCCGTGAGCCGGTACCGGGCGATGTCCCCGGTGACCGAAACCACCACGGGCGGGATCGGCTCAGAGCCCGAAAGCGGCGTCGCATAGCGATCCGCAAGATAGCTGTCCACTTCCGAAGATGCCCGCTCCAGCGCGTCGGAAATGACCGTTTCGTCGAGTTCGCCCGTGCCCCGCCTGTCCGAAAGCGTGCGGATTTCGTCCGCCCCGAACAGGCTCACAAGCTGATCAAGCGTGGCGTATGCCATACAGAAATGCCTCCGGCGGCGATCCGCCCATTTTCGTTCGGCTGAGGCGGGCCCCTCCGCCCCTGCTCCGGCTGAAGCCGTGCGGGGGAGCCCAGGGAAGGGCGCTTTCACAAGAAAAGCCCTCCCCATGCCTTCATTCCGTTAAATCAGCCAATGGCTGACCAGCAGCGTCGCGGCGCGGTACCAGATGTTGCTGCCGCCGTCGGGGTCCTGCTCGGCGGAAACGATACGGCGGGCGGCGGACTGGAGGGACGGGGGCACGACCAGCATCGTCCCGGCCTCACCGCCGAAACCGAGGCCGAGGGGACGCCCGCCGTCGGCGCGGAAGCCCTGCATGGTTTCAAGGGCGGCGGCGAAATTGGCGGCGTTCAGCTCCTGCGTGCTGCACACGGCCTGCTGCCAGAAGCCGTACCCGCCGTTGCAACGGTAACGGATGCCGTAGGGGATCTTGTCCTTCATGAAGACATAGTCGTTGTCCGGGTTGGTGATGACCTGCAATTCCGGGGCGGTGCGTTCCTGAAAGATGAACGGGCGCAGCGGGCGGGAGACATCCAGCACGAACCACGGCGTCCCGTCGGTGACCGTTTCGCCCACGGCGGCGGGGCGCAGCCAGTTGGAGACGCTTTCAGCGTCGCCGGAACCGTCCGCGTTCGGGTACACGGGATGATCCGCGGCAAAGAACGCCTTGCCGTCATAGCATATGCCGGACGTGCCGTTCTTGAGCAGGCCGAACACGATCTCGTCGGGATGCGTCCCGGCGGCATAGCCCATTTCGCGGAACAGCGGGGCATACACGCCGATGTCGTCATCCTCCACAGCCGTGCGGGGGATGTCCACGGTGGCCTCGTAGAGGTTGTTCATCACCGAATAGCCGTGCTCCTTGATGTTCTTGAAGGAGCGGTCGCCGGACCATTCGCGGAGTTTGGGGAACTGTCCGATCCAGCCATAGGTGTTGCCCGCCGAACTGCTCGGCACACGGGTGGACAGCTTGTCCCACTGGGACGGCGCGGACGAAAGCGCATCCTGAAATTCACGCTGGAAGCCCACACGCAGGGCCGACACAAGGGAACTCGTCACTACTGCCATTTGATATATCCTCATGATGAAGAACGGTTCTGAGGAGGGAAAAAGGGCCTCTTCCGAAGGAAAACGCCGTTTTCTCTCCCCCTGATCCCCTCCTCTCCCCAAAAGCCTTCGCTGATGGAAAGATGATGCGGAAGGAACCCCTGCCTTTACATTTCCAAACCGGGGGACAGGCGCGAAAGAAACGGCTTTCCAAGCCGCCCGTACCGACGCCGACCCTTACGAAAGTCTTGGGAGGCGGAGGGGTGGGGTCTGGGGAGGGGAGGAGGAAGCCTTTCTCCAGAAAGGTTCCTCCTCCCCTCCCCAGTCTTCCCTCCCCAACTCCCCCTACCCGCGTACGGCGAGATACTCCGCCTCGCTCAGACCGAGCTGGCTGCAAACAAAACGCTCCTCATCGGAAAGCGGGGACGCGGCGGGAGCCGACAGCACTGGGCGGCTGCCCGTGCTCTGGAACGACGAGAGCGCGGCAATGGGCGAAACGGCGGCAAGATAGGTTTCCAGCGCCTCCGGGTCCCGGCGTCCCAGCGCGGTGGCCCAGCCGACAAGCCCACGGCTCAAGCGCCCGTCGGCCACGGCCTCCTCAATATTCCGGGCCATGTGATCGCCCTGCGTGACGCTGAGCGCCACCGAAAGCTGTTCGCGCAGGGCTGTGTTGGCGCGCACCAGCGAGGTCAGGGCCGCCTGAGGATGGCAAGCCTGCAAAAAGTCGAACAGCGTGGGCCGGGCGCTGCCGGGCAGCGGATCTGCCTGATGGGGAAAAGGCGGCTGTCCGGGCACGGCGGACGGCTCGGACGCGGCAGGATTCGCGGGCGCAAGCAGGGATTCGAGCTTGTCCAGTTCCGCCTGCAAGGTTTCCTCGGCGGCGTCTTCAGGCAGGCCAAGGAGCTGTTTCAGCCGATTGAGCGCATTCATGGCTGTCTCCGGTTGAGGGTTGTCGGATGGGGGGAGCTCCTCAGCCGCGGCGACGGCGCCGAGCCCGTCAAGCGCGGGGACATTGGTCAGGGCCGCGCCTTTCAGTTCCAGCACGTCGCCGTTTTGGGGGTTGAAGGAGAACACCGGGGAAATGAAGCGGTATTCATCCTGTCCGATGAAAGCCTTGGCGCCTTCCGTCCACCGGATCGACGCGAACAGCCCCTGCCCCGGCTCGTACCGGAGCGACTCGATCCAGCCTGCGGCCGGGGCGGGCTGCCCGTTGTGGCGGGCATTGAGGCTCTGGTGCTCATAGTCGATGACCAGAGGCGTCTCGCGCCGCCGCCATTGGCCGAGCACACGTTCCGCGCCCGAAGGGGAGAGGTTCCATGCGTTGAGGTTTCCTCCCGTGAGCGTGCCGGGCCTGCCGTCGCGCGCGGCGAACGCGCCGTCGGGCAGAAGCCGGATCTCCGGGAAAGGCCGGCGGAACGAATCCGCCACCGCGGACAATAAAAGGGGATGTAGGGGTGATTGCTTCATGGGCTGCACCCTACGCGGCATTGCGCCGCAAGAAAGGTTGAACGATGTCAGCGGGTGGAAAAACAAAGAACGGAAAGGATCAGGCATGGAACAGGCTGAACCAGAAGGAAAAAGCGGCAAAAGGGCGGCGAGGGGGCGCACTGCGGCACACCGCAGAAGGAAGAGGCGGCAATTTGGCGAAAAACAAAGCTTCCGCGACAAAAACAATCGAAATCGTAAAAAATTTTCCTCACAAACGCCGAAAAGCCTTGTAAGCGAAAACCGACGGATCTATGATTGGTCAACTAAACAATTTTCGGGGTGGAGCATGAAAAAAGTCCTGACGACCTGCGGCTATTGCGGATGCGGGTGCAACCTGTATCTGACCGTGGAGGGCGGGCGCATCACCGGCGTCCTGCCCAAGCCGGATCATCCCGTCAGCCAAGGCATGTTGTGCTCCAAGGGATGGCAGGGGCACGGCTTCGCGCGCCATCCCGACCGCCTGGATCAGCCCCTGCTCCGTCAGGAAGACGGCACGCTGAAAGGCGTTTCGTGGAGCGAAGCCTACCGCGCCATTGCGGAACACCTGCGCGCGGTGATCCGCGCACACGGCCCGGACAAGTTCGCCATGCTCGCCTCGGCGCGCTGCACCAACGAAGAGAACTACCTTGCCGCCAAACTGACCCGCGCCGTGATCGGTTCCCCGAACATCGATCACTGCGCACGCCTCTGACACAGCCCCACCGTAGCCGGTCTGGCTACAGCATTCGGCTCAGGGGCGGCCACCAACGGCCTTGAGGAAATCCGCTTCGCCGACACCATCCTTGTGATCGGCTCCAACACGTCGGCGCAGCACCCGCTGGCCTACGCCCGCATCACAGCGGCAAAGAAACGCGGGGCAAAGCTCATTGCCGTGGACCCTCGGCGCACGCCCGTGGCGGCGCTGTCGGACATCCACCTCGCCATCCGTCCGGGCAGCAACCTCGCGCTCGTCAACGCGCTGATGCACGTCATTTTGTTTGAAGAGAAAGCGCAGGACGACGCCTTCATCGACGGGCGCACGGAGCATTTCGACGCCCTGCGCGCCTCGCTGGAGGGCTGCACCCCGGAATGGGCCGCGCCGCTCACCGGCCTCCAGCCCGAAGCCATCCGGGAAACGGCCCGGCTGTACGCCAAGGGCCCCAATTCCATCATCCTCTACTGCATGGGCGTCACCCAGCAGGCAACGGGAACCAGAACCTGCGGCGCGCTGGCGAACCTCGTCATGCTCTGCGGCATGATCGGGCGGCCTTCCACCGGGCTCATCCCCCTGCGTGGGCAAAACAACGTGCAGGGCTCCTGCGATATGGGCGCGCTCCCCGAAACCCTGCCCGGCTACGTCAAGGCGGATTCCGAACTGGGGCGCCAGCGTTTCGCCCGGCTCTGGGGGCCGTTCGCCGACGAGCAGGGCAAAAAACTCACCGAAATCATGGACGGAATGCGCGACGGGAGCATCCGGGCGGCCTACATCATGGGCGAGAACCCCATGCAGTCCGATCCTGACGCGGCGAAAGTCGAATCGGGGCTGCGGAACCTCGATTTCCTCATCGTGCAGGACATTTTCATGACGCCCACGGCGCGGCTTGCCGACGTGGTCCTGCCCGCGGCCAGCTATCTCGAAAAACAGGGGACGTTCACCAACACCGAACGCCGGGTACAGCTCATCAACGAAGTCCTGCCCCCCCTGCCCGGCGCCCGCCCCGACTGGCGCATCCTGTGCGACGTGATCAACGCGCTCGGCGGGCGGGCGGACTACGACTCGCCCCGCGAGATCTTCAATGAGATCCGTCAGGTGGTTCCGAGTTACGCGGGCATGGACTATACCCGCCTTGCCGAGGAACAGGGGCTGTGCTGGCCCTGCCCGACCCCGGATCATCCGGGCACGCCCTATCTGCACGCCGCATCCTTCACGCGGGGACGCGGGCTGTTCACGGTCAACGACGTGCCCGACGATCTCGGCTGCGCCACGGATGAAAGCTATCCGTTCACGCTGCTCACCGGGCGCGTCTCGCACCACTACCACACCGGCACGATGACCCGGCGCTCATGGGCGCTGGATCGCGAGTATCCTGAGGCTTTTCTTGACATGCACCCGGACGATGCGGCGGCCTTGCGGCTCAAGGACAACTGGAAAGTGCGCGTCACCTCGCGGCAGGGTTCCATCGTGGCCCGCCTGCGGACGACAGCGGATCTCCAGCCCGGCACCGTTTTTCTCCCCTTCCATTTCGCGGAGAGCCCCGCCAACGCGCTCACGAGCCACGAGCATCTCGACCCCACGGTCAAGATCCCCGCGCTGAAGCTCACGCCCGTGCGTGTGGAGGAGGCGAGGTAGGGGAAAGGATAAGGGAATATCGGGGGAGGGGAGAGGGGAACTTTCTGGAGAAAGTTCCCCTCTCCCCTCCCCCGA
>NZ_DBMAFI010000012.1:0-93895 GCF_057864385.1 Bilophila sp.
AACCAATAAAATCCCCCAGTCATGGAGCCCGCCAGCGGAAAATTGGAGAAAAAGCATATATTTTTCAGCATATTGCCGAGACAAAACAACCATGTGCCATGACAGAGCCTTTTCTTTTATACTTGACGCCCTCCCTTAAGTTATGGAGCGGACTCCCCCAGAATCAGAGGAGATACGCCCTTCTGTGGAGATTCACCATAAAGCCCGCTTTGCCCTCGCCAAAGGTATCTGTCTGCCTTGCGCCATTTTTGCGGCCCAAGCGAAGCGAGCCGTCTGCTGAAGCAGCGGAACGAAGCCCCTTGGCCCCACAGAAGCAGGATGAACACCACCATTTTCGGCCCTGTGCTCTTGCATATCCTTACCAGAAAAATGGATAAGGCTCTGTAGTCAACCTATTGCCAACATTGAATTAGATAGGCTCTGTTAGAGTATGTGGTTGTTTCATCTCCACAGTGCGGTGAAAAATACAGCCTTTTTCCAGTTTTCCCCTTGGCGTGAGCCACGGCTAAGGCATTTTTTCGGTTACCCCTTTAGAGTTTCAAGGAAAAAGCATCAACTATTTTCTATAACACGGCCATAAAATTACACAAAAAGGGCGTCCGATCTGAGCGTCCGCCCTTGCCATCCGTAAGGAACCATATCTTCGGCGCGGCCTTTTACGCCGGGGTCCGGGGTGCGGCTCGCACCCCGGGCAGGGTCAAGGGGCGGCAGCCCCTTGCCGCCGGAGGCCCCCCGCTTATGCCGAGCCGCAGGGGATGCCGTACTTCTTGAGCTTGGCGTACAGGGTGGAACGCTTCATCCTGAGCAGGGCCTCCGCGCCGTTGGGCCCGCGCACGCGGCCTTTGGTACGTTCCATGATGTGGCGCAGATACCGCTCCTCAAGCTCGGAGAGCGTCGGGACATCCGCGACGGCCTCAAGAAACGGGGACGGGCGATCGGCGGCTTGATGCGGGTCGGGAGAGGTTCCGAGCACGAAATCAAGCTGCCCGGAATTATTCAGGATGACCGCACGCTCAACCTCGTTTTTGAGTTCGCGCACGTTGCCGGGCCAGTCGTATGCGCACAGGCGGCGCAGTTGCTCAGGAGAGAGCGGCAGGGGATGCTTGTCGTGACGGCGGGCGAAATATTCGATGAAGGACTGCACGAGGCCGGGGATGTCCTGCCTGCGCCGGCGCAAGGGCGGGATGGTCAGGGGGACTACGGAGATGCGGTACAGCAGGTCTTCACGGAACCGCCCCTCCCGTACCTCTTTCCACAGATCGCGGTTGGTTGCGGCCACGAGCCGGAACCGGGAGAGGATTTCCCGCGTGCCCCCCAGACGCATGAAGCGTTGATCCTGAAGAACCCGCAGGAGCTTGGTCTGGATGAGCGGCGGGATTTCGCCCACTTCGTCGATAAAGAGCGTCCCCTGATCGGCAAGCTCGAAGAAGCCGATTTTCTGCCGGATGGCCCCGGTGAACGCGCCGCGCTCATAGCCGAAAAATTCGCTCTCGAAAAGGGATTCCGGCATACTCGCCGGGTGCACCACCACAAACGGCCCGCTCCGCAGGCTGATCTGGTGGATGCTCCGGGCCATGATTTCCTTGCCTGCGCCGGTTTCGCCGAGGATGAGCACGGGGGCGTCGGTTACGCCTACCCGTTGGGCCTGTTCGAGGGAGGCGCGCAGGCCCTCCCCAATGACCGGGAGCATGTCGCCGTCTTTCTGGCGGGTAATGGCAAGGAGGCGATCCTGCTGCTGGCTGGCTTCTTCGGTACGGACGAGCTCAAGCCGGAGGCCCGACCGGACTTCCGCCGCGAACAGGCGGGCCAGATCGTGGAGCAGGGCCGGGGAGAGGTGCTGGAACATGCCGCTGGTGAAGGCGCTGTCCATATAAAGGAGCCACGGATAGGGCTCGCCCACGTCGAGGGCGAGGCACAGCCGCTGATGTTCCCTGTGGGCGGAGCCGGGCCGTCTCTCTCTCTCTCTCTCTCTCTCTCTCTCTCTCTCTCTCTCTCTCTCTCTCTGGGCTTGGCGGCGCTGCCGAGGATGCCTTCCAGCCATTCCATGCAGCTCCGCATCTGCTCGCTTTCCAGCTCCATCCGGGTGAGGTTCACCGAGGCTACGAACTCCGGCTTCCCGTCGGGGGAGGGCCGGAACAGCGCGGCGCGCTCGGACTGGAGCTCCTGCTGGGCGATGTCGAGCAGGTGCTGGAACAGTTCGTCGCTCCGGTAGGCGGTCGGCTCGCGGTTGAAGGCGGCATGGCAGCGGTCGAGCAGGGCGCGGCCCGGCGTGTCCAAGGCTTCCGGTTCCGGCGTGGGGGCGAGGGCGGGGAACGTTTCCCCGGTCGCGGCGATGGCGGCGTTGCGGTAGGAGGCGTTTTCATCAAGCGGGTGGCCGATGAGTTCGGTGACGCGCTTGCGCTGCCGGTGGGCCTCGCGGTGCTGGCCCAACGCTTCGAGCATGTTGGCGAGTTCGTGATGGGTGAGCACGAGCTCGCGGGGATCGCCGGTGGGTTCCAGTTCGCGCAGGCTGTCATGGAGGAGTGAAACGACCTCTTCGGCGGGCGCGCCCCGTCCCCGGAGGCGCAGGGCATGGGCGCGCAGGGCCGTGCCCCTGAGCTGGCGGCTGGGCTGGCGGAGGAAGATCTCAATCGTGGGTTCGAGCTCGTAACGGGGGATGGGCGGATAGCCCCGCTGCTCGAAGACGTAGAGGAGATCCAGCACGAGGGGATCGAGGAAAGGCGAATGGGGAACCCCGCGCGCGGCAGCGCGCAGGGTTTCGTTGCGGAGGACACGGTAGGCGGCGTCGGTGCGGCCTGAAAGGTGATGGTAGACGGCGAGGGCGCGCACGGCGCTGGAAGCGATCTTATGGTTTTGTTCGGGGGAGACGCAGTTCAGCAGGTAGTCGATTTTGACAATCGCCTCGTCCAGCGCGCCCTTGCGGAGGAGCAGAAAGCACAGGTGGGCGATCCAGAGCATGGCGACGAGGCGTTCCCCGGCGAGCTCGGCGGTCTGCCGGGCGGATTCGATGATGCCGGTGGCGAGGGGATATTCGCGCAGGTACATGGCGGCTTGGCTGGCGCAGAAGGACAGTGGCTCGAAAAACCGCTTGTACCACCAGTGATCCTGTGCGGGGCGGCGCGCGTAACAGAGCAGGGTTTCGCGGAAGTTCCCCTTGAGGAAGTTTTCGATGCCTTCAAAGACGGGGATGCGATCCTGCATGTCCTGTTCCTTGAAGTGGCGCATCTTTTCCGAACTGTAGAAAAAACGATCCGTGAGCGGCGGCTCTCCGCCTGAGAACAGTTGCAGATACTGCCGGAAAATCCAGATCATGGGCATGAAGCGTTCGCTGTTGTTGCGGGCCGCGACTTCGTAGGCGAGCGGGGAGAGCTCCGTGGCGAGCTGGAGGTAATGGTGTGAGAAGATGCACATGCTCTGGACTACGAGGACAAGCTCGGCATACCGCCAGCTTTTCTGGCCCGCGTCGTCCATATGCGCCCGGCCCCAGCGGAGCAGGAACTGCACCGCCATCTCGAAACAGGCGAGCACGGCGGGATCGTTGTCCTTGAGGCGGTCGTCGATGAAGCGGACTACGATTTCGCAGTCTTCCAGCGTGGCGTTCCCGCCGAGGATGCCCATGTGGTAGGGGACGCCCGCTTCCGGGCAGGAGGTGCACAGGGTTTCGGCCATGTCTTCCAGCAAGTCCGGCCCGATATGGGCGGCGGCCCATGCCGGGGCCCCGCCTCCGTCCGGCTCCCCTGCGGGGGCGGCGTACTTTCGGAGCGACAGCTCCCTCAGCGCGGAGCGGACGCGGATTTCGGGCAGCCCGGTGATGGCGGCGAGTTCCCGCTCGTGGAGCGGGCGTGCGGAAAGCTGGAGGGCGAGCAGAAGCGAAGCGTGAGGGACACTTGAGGCGATGGTGGGCATGGCGCGGATTCCTTGCGGGTGCGTCCCGTTTTTTAGACGCATCCTGATTTCTGGACGCTGTTCATCCCGTTTTCTAGACGAGTGATAGTTCGCATTTTGTCATGCTGTCAATAACTTCTTGAGAAGACGCTTGATTACATGCATCTGAGCCTGTTGGCATCCCCCTTGCTCCTTTTAACACATATACCCGCCGAAGGGTACGTATTCCAATGTTTCAAGGAGGATGTCTTCATGCAATACGCCAGTGTGCTGTTGTTCAACGCCGTGATCCTGACTCTTGATGGAAGCGATGCCGTCGCTTCGGCCCTCGCGCTGGACGGCGACCGTATCCTTGCCGTCGGGGATCGGGACGGCCTGGCCCCGCTCATCGGCCCGGATACGGAATGCCGGGACATGGGGGGCGCCGCCGTGCTCCCCGGCTTTTACGATGCCCACGGGCATATCCTGATGGCTGCGCAGGTGCGCGGGCGCGTGAACCTCAATTCGCCGCCCCTTGGGGCCTGCCGGACGCTTGGGGACATCCTCGCCGCCATACGGGCCCGTGCGGCGGAAACGCCCGACGGCGAATGGGTGCTTGCCTGCGGCCTCGATGATACGCTGCTGGAGGAAAAACGGTTCCCCAGCCGTTGGGAACTGGATGAGGCGGCCCCGCATAATCCCGTGTTCGCACAGCATATTTCCGGGCATCTGTGCGTTCTGAACAGCGCGGCGCTGAAGCTGGCCGGGATTGGCCGCCATACGCCTGACCCCGCCGGGGGCGTCATCCGGCGCGATGCGGACGGCGAGCCGGACGGCGTGCTTGAGGAAAGCCCGGTCTATGAAACCATTATGCCGCTGCTGCCCAAGCAGACGCGGGAGCAGCGGATCGGCGATCTTGCCGCCGCCACGCGGGATTACGCCGCGCGGGGCATCACCACGGCGGTGGACGCGGCCCTGTTTTCCTATGACGATGCGGAGATCCTGCGCGCCGCGCAGGAGCAGGGGCGCCTCGCTGTCCGGGTACACGTCAACCCCTTCGCGTCGCTTGATCCTGACGATCCCCGGCTGGCGTTCGACGGGAAGGATGTGACCCTCGGTGGGGCCAAGCTGCTCGCGGACGGCTCGCTGCAGGGCTATACCGGTTATCTCGCCAAACCCTATTACACCCCGTATCAGGGCGACCCCGAATGGCGGGGTTACCCCACGCACAGCCGCGAGAATTTGTTCGCGCTGATCGAAGCCGCGCATGGGCGGGGGCAGTTCCTCATCCATACCAACGGCGATGCCGCCACCGATGACGCCCTTGATGCGCTCGAAGCGGCGCAGGCCAAGCATCCCCGCAAGGACTGCCGCCATATCCTCATTCATGCCCAGACGATCCGCGAGGATCAGCTCGATCGCCTCGAAGCGGCGGGCTACACGCCTTCGTTTTTCACCGCACACGTCTATTACTGGGGCGACCGCCACCGGGATCTGTTCCTCGGCCCGGAACGCGCCGCCCGGATGGATCCCATGCGCTCGGCGCTGGATCGCGGCCTCGTGGTCACCGCGCACTGCGATTCCCCCATCGTGCCCGCCGATCCGCTGCTGTCCATCTGGGCCTGCGTCAACCGGCTGACCTCCTCCGGCCAGGTACTTGGGGCGGATCAGCGCATTTCCGTGCTCGAAGCCTTGCGCGCCCATACCTTCAACCCGGCGTGGCAGAATTTCCAAGATAAGGACAAGGGCTCCATCGAGCCCGGAAAACTGGCCGATCTCGTGATCCTCGACGCCAATCCGCTGGAAGCCGACCCCGCCGCCCTGCGCGGCATCGGCGTTCTGGAAACGATTGTGGGCGGGAAAACCGTGTACTCCGCCCGTGCCTGATTGGCGCGCGGGCGTGCCCATCCGCCCGCATCGCCTTCCTTCAACCGCGGGTTCCGTCCCGCACGAACAAGAGGATCCGCCCATGTCCCAAGCCACCCAGAAGCCCTTGAGCGTGGCCTCCATCGAGGCCCCCGTGGAAGAAGCGGCCGTTTCCGTCAGCCGCCCCCGCTTCATATTCGCCTTTGTCGTCCTCTATGTGCTGTTCCTGCTTGACTTTTCGGCGCGCCTCGGCGTGACTTCAGTGTTCCCCGCCATGCAGGAGGCCCTCGGCCTGACCGATTCCCAGATCGGCGTGGCCGGTTCCGCCGTGCTCTGCGGCATGACCCTCTTTGTGCTGCCGCTTTCCTTTATTGCGGACAAGACATCCAAGAAAAAGGCCGTCACCCTCATGTCCGGCCTGTGGGGGACCGGCTGCCTGCTGTGCGGGCTCGTTTCAAACTTTTTCCTCATCCTGCTTGGGCGGTTCATGGTCGGCATGGGCAACGCGAGCTACGCCCCGGTGTCCGTATCCATGCTGACGAGCTGGACCAGGAAGTCCCGCTGGGGATCGGTGATCGGGCTGTATAATTCTTCCATGTCCGTGGGCCTCGCCCTTGGGACGGCTGTGGCGGGCATTCTGGCGCAGAGCATCGGCTGGCGCGCGCCGTTCATCGTGATGGGCGCGGCGACGCTGCTGTTCATGGTGCTTTCCACGGCCCTGCCCAAGGCTTCGGCCAAGCCCGAAAACGCCAAAAAGGACGATGTGAGCCTGAAGGAAGCCTTTGGCGTCACCTTGAAGAACAAGACGCTCGTCATGCTCGGCATCGGCGTCGGCTTCGCCAACATGGTCTATTCCAGCATGGTGGCGTGGATCCCCATGTTCCTCGTCCGCGAAATGGGCTGGACCAGCGCGGAAGTGGGGGCGTACATGAGCCCGGTATATCTGTTCACCGGCATAGTGATCACGCCTTTGTCCGGGATCATTTCCGACCGTCTCGGCCGTTGGAGCCGCAAAACCCGCGCATGGCTCGGCGTTCCCTGCTTCATCCTCTTGGCGGCCTGCTTCGGCTTCGGGTTTATGCTGAAGAGCTTCCCCCTCATCGCGCTCGGCGTCATCCTTTTCCTCATTCCGGTTACGGGCATCCATATCGCCACGCAGGAACTCGTCCCCGCCCGCTATAAGGCGTCGGCCTACGGAACCTACGTGACGTTCCTCCAAGGGCTCGGCTTCTTCGGGCCCATGCTCGTGGGCGGCCTGTCCGACGCGTTCGGCTTGAACGCCGCCATCGTATATGTGCAGTTCGTCTTTGTACTTGGTGCGTTCATGCTCTTGTGCGCGGGGTTTACGTATCAGGGGGACTTCGACCGCGCACGGGCGCTCGATAAGCGGTAATGCCGGGAAACGGGAAAAGGCTTTTCCGGCTTTTTCAGATCCGGGTTTGGATAACGGGCGGCATGGCAGGCGTCCATACCGCCCCGTTCCGGGTGGGCGCTGCGGCGTCCCGGACAGGGGGCACGTATCCGGGCATGGCCCGGTAACGGCAAGCGGGCGTAATCCGGCAAGGGCAAACGCCGCACAATCCCGGAACATCAACGGCATTGCCCCGGCGTGGAAATGCCTTCCAAAGCGGAGCCGCATGACGGGGAAAGGCCCGGCCTGCCGGGTATTGCCGGGGCTTCCGCATCCCTTCAGGGAGCCGCATAGGTCGGGCCGTCGTTTTTTCCCGATTTCACCCACGGCGTGCGCCTTGTTTCGATACGGCATTCTTTGCGGCGGATTCCCTGCGCATAGAAAACACGGCGGTCTATCCAACACGTTACTTTGTGCTGTTATTGCTGTTCTTCTATGCCCCCAGTGGGGGCATCCTGCACAGGAACCGGTTGCGGCTGAAAGGGAATGCCGACAGAAGGCGTGTTTTATATTTGACAATAAAATTCAAAATCAATAATCTCCCGGAAGGAAACACTGCTGTGGCGGTTTGTGCCTATGCCGCATCTTATGGGCATCGTGGTTCCGCAGGAGGTTGAGTTGGCTTTTTCGTATAGACGGTGCGCACGGGTGTTGACGCTGGCTGCTGTGTCCGTGCTTGGGCTGGCGCTGCTTGTCCGGGCCCTCGTTGCTTTTGTTGAGGCGTTGGCCGTGCTTTGCCTTGCCGTGGTCGTGGCGTCGCTGGTGCTGCCGAGAGGGATCAGGTGGTACTGGCGTCAGGCGCGGCGGGAAATCCCGCGTTTGCTGCGCAGCCTTGGTGATTTGCTGGATACTTCCTCAGCGGAACGGAAAACGGCGGCTGAAGGCCAAGCGGGAACAGAATGATCCGTAAGTTGCATCAGTTGAGAAACGGGCAGAGCGGCTTTGTCGCCGCCGTTGCCGCTACGGGCGAGCGTGCCCAGCGTTTTCGGGACATGGGATTGCTTCCCGGCGTCGGGATTACGGTCATGGGGCGCTCCCCAATGGGGGATCTCCTGTCCCTGCGCGTGATGGGGACTACGCTGGCGCTACGTGTGGCCGACGCTGAGGACGTTACCGTCAGCACGGATGACTGACGCTGCCGAGGCGGGCGCGCTTTTAGGGATGTGGGAGAGAGGCATTATAAGGCATTTTCATGGGGCCATCCCCTTTCAGGATGAAGGGCCGGGCATAATGAAAGGCCGAGCATTAATTTCAAAGGCTCCCCCGCCACGCTTCCTGATGGAAGGCTGCGGCAAAAAACAGGGCAATCTCATTTACATTTTTGAGTGCTTGCCTATAGTTGATTAAGATTTTCATTATCAAAATAGAGATCGGCAATGGGCCGATCCTCGGCATAACCAAAGAGGAAGTTATGAACAATCGTTTTGGAACGACTTCGGACATGATCATTCAGACGGTGCAGGAAAAAGAAGGATGCGCTTGCCTCGCCATTGATGAGAAAGGGCTGTATCTGACCTCGCCGGAGTATGTGGATCGGCCCCTTGCCGATCCGAACCGTTACGCCGGAAACCGCAAGGATGTGGCAGCCCGGCTGGATGCGTTGAGCCTTGATGCGGCCAGCCTGTTTGAGCAGAACCAGCATCGCATCCCCAAAATTACTGGAGAAGCCAAGAAGAAAGTCAATCCCCTTAAGGCATCCAAGCGCAGCATGAAAGGCTGATGCCCGAAGTGCATTGGCACCCATAAAAGGCGGAAGGGAAACCTTCCGCTTTTTTATTTGGCCCTGTCATAGCATGTGGCCGTTTCATCTCCACCATATGGTGAAACTACCGGCTTTTTCTCCTGTTTTCCGTCGATGGGCTCCATGCTTGGGGCATTTCTTGGTTATTCCTTTGGAACTTCAAGAAAGAAAGCGTCAGCCATCCCCTATGGCATAGCCTTTAGCAAAAACTAGATAAAGGAAACGGCAGATAATCGACAAAGTACATTGGCTGGGGCTGCCGTTTCCTGAAAAGGCGGGGCCGGGGGCTCTGGAAATGCCCGATGAAGCCCGCGCGCAGCCGTTTTTATATCCATGCGCGGAAATTTATGTGCCGCATATAGCCTAGGGAATGGAACATACTGATGGGACAGGCGAAAAAAGCAAAGGGGCCGCATCGGGAACATCCGCCTGAGAAAATCTCTTGTGAGAATCTTTACTAGGGGGATGCAACAGGGTAAGGAATCAGCACGTGATATTGCCGTCCATGAAGATGGAAGGGGAAAGGTTCCGCTCCGCGTAAAGAGAGGCTCTTTTGAAGAGGGGGAATCTATGGCGTATTTTCTCTCATGAGGCATGTCGCGTTTTTGTTTTGAAAATGATTGCGGTGAAAGAAAGCAGCTCTTTTGATGCCTGTTTTTGATGGGATCAAAGCCGCATCAACAGGCTTTCAATGCCCTCAACGGCTTATTTCGGCTGTATGGGATTGCGTGTTGAAATGTCATTGCGCTAGGGCGTGCCGTCATTTTTAGGCTGTGTTATAGAAAATGGTTGACGCTTTTTCCTTGAAAACCCAAAGGGATAGCCGGAAAAACGCCTTAGCCGTGGCTCACGCCAAGAGGAAAACTGGAAAAAAGGCTGTATTTTTCACCGCACTGTGGAGATGAAACAGCCACATCCTAAACAGAGCCTGTTTTATATAATTATTTGAAATTATTAAAAATAATTTTTATATCTTGAAAATAATCAAATAGTTTCAATGTATTATATTTAATTAACGACACGGCCTAGGGCCGGTGCATTTGATGGTCGGTATACGGCAACTGTTTTTTAACGTATTACTTGAAGGATGTTTGAACCACCATGAAGTACGCTTGGACGCTGGCGCTCTGTCTGGCGGCCCTGTGCCTTGCCGCCCCTTCCCATGCAGCCCCTCAGAAGGCGCTTCGGGATGCCCATGCGGATCTCATGTGCGCGGACTGCCACACCGGGCGGAAAAACCCGAAGCAGGCCGGGGAAATATCCTGCGCCAAGTGCCATGACGCAGCGGAGACGGCCAAACAGACCGCCTCCCGTGGAAAGAAAAATCCCCATATTTCCCCGCATTGGGGAATGGAGGTTCCTTGTTGGGTCTGCCACAAGGAGCACGCCGAGGATCTGAATTACTGCCTCATCTGCCATACGTGGTGATGCGGGGCCTCATTATACTGTACGCGGAAACCCGATTTCCGTAAAAAATGGAATAACCCCGGAAGAGATCGCACGCGGCCCCGGCAGGCGCGGCGCTGGTTTTCCCGGCGAAGATCTCCCATCCCCAAGCCTCTGGAGGATGCCTATGTCCAGCGCCCCGGCCTCGCAGCCCGCTACGTCCAGCCCTGAAAAAGGAAGCGAACTGATTTACGGCCTTGAGTCCCACCCGCCTTTCGGCTCGTCCCTGCTGGCCGCCCTCCAGCACATTCTGGCCATGGTGCTCAGCGTCATGGCGCCGCCCGCCATCGTCGCGGGCGCGTTGGGCGTTCCCCCGGAGGCCATCGCCTACCTTGTCAGCATGTCCCTGCTGTTCGCGGGCATCGGGATCTGGTTTCAGGTATCCCGGCCCTTCGGCATCGGCTCCGGCATGTTGAGCATTCAGGCGACGAGCTTCGCGTTTCCCGGCACGCTCATCGCCGTCGGGAGCCTGCTCATGAAGGATCAGGGGATGTCGTGGGAACAGACGCTTTCGACGCTCTTCGGCGTATGCTTCGTCGGCGGGTTCGTGGTCATGGCGGGGAGCCGCATGATGTCGTTCCTGCGCAAGATCATCACGCCCACCGTGGCGGGCATCACCGTTATGATGATCGGCATCTCTCTGGTACGTGTGGGCGCGGTGGATCTCGCGGGCGGCTATGCGGCCAAGGCCGACGGGACGTTCGGGGACGTTTCCAACCTGTTTCTTGGGATGCTCGTCATCCTTTCCATCGTTTTGGCCAACCGCAGCAAAAACCCGCTCCTGCGCATGAGTTCGCTCATCGTGGGCATCCTTGTCGGCTTCGCGGTGGCGGTCGTCATGGGCAAGGTCAACTGGGGCGTCCTTTTCGAGCAGCATACGTGGTTCATCATGCCGGTGCCGTTCAAGTTCGGCTTTTTCGGTTTTGATTTGCACGCCTTCCTTGTCCTGAGCTTCCTTTTCCTCGTCATCGTCATTGAGGCCATCGGCGACTTGACCGCTACGAGCGTCGTTTCCGAGCAGCCCGTGCGCGGTCGCCTGTACCGCAGCCGCCTGTCGGGCGGGATCTTGTGCGACGGGCTGATGACCACCCTTGGGGCCGTTTTCGGATGCTTCCCGGTGGCGACCTTTGCCCAGAACAACGGCGTCATCCAGCTCAGCGGCGTCGCCAGCCGCAAGGTGGGCAAGTTCTGCGGCGCGCTGTTTATCCTGTTCGCCCTGTTCCCCGTCATCGTCGTGTTTTTCCAGCTTCTGCCCCGGCCCGTGCTCGGCGGCGCGCTGGTCGTCCTTTTTGGGACGATTGCCTGTTCCGGCATCCGCATTCTGTTGCAGCATGACGTGAACCGCCGCGAATCCATCGTCGTCGCGGTATCCATCGGCGTGGGGCTCATGTCCCTGACCTCCCCGGAAGTTTTTGAACACTTGCCGCGTTTCCTCAAGATATTCTTTGATTCCGCCATCGTCTCCGGCGGGGTCACCGCCATGATCGTCCACCAGCTCCTCCCCAAGGGCATTTGCCCCTATGAGGGCGATGAGGACGATGATGACTGTAACCCCCATTCCGAATTTTTGTTCAACAAGCACGAATAAACCGTGGTTCCGCCGCCGTCCGGCCTTACGGATGGCGGCGGATGCGCTTGGGCATCACGAAAAGGCGAGGTTTCCCCTCGTCTTTTTTATTTGGGGAGGCTGCGCCACAAGAAATGGCTGGCGCTTTCTTGAAATTCCAAGGCCGTGTCACAGAAAACGGTTGGCGCTTCTTTCCTTGAAGTTCCAAAGGAATGACCAGCAAAACGCCTTAGAGCGAATTAATTTGGCTGTGTCATAGGAAATGGCAGATGCTTTATTTCCCGAAATTCCAAGGGAATAACCAATAAAATCCACCAACCATAGAATCCATCAACGGGGAAATGAGGGAAAAAGCCTCTCTTTTACCATGTTGTGGAGATGAAGCAACCGCATTCTATAACAGATCATCAATTTTAAGATGTTACAATGTTAAAGTTCAAAACAGGCTCGATCCTGCATTGAGCAGCGTGAATAAATGGTGTTTATGCCTTCGCAGCGGCCGCCTGCTTCCCGCAGTCGGAAGAGTATTTTCAGCGTAAAAACGCTTTAGGCCGTGTTGTTAATTTTATATAACATATTGTAATTATTAAATTATTTTTTAAGTTACAAAAAGATTATTTCAATAATTTCAAACAATTATATATCAAACGACGGCACGGCCTCATCAATGATTCCGCCAAGGGGAGAATTGGAGGGGAAGGCTTCATCTCCACAGTGCGGTGAAAAATACAGCTTTTTTTCCAGTTTTCCCCTTGGCGGGATCACGGCTAAGGCTTTTTTCCGGTTATCCTTTGGAGTTTCAAGGAAAAAAGCATCAACCATTTTCTATAACACAGACATTCCAAAAGAATAATCAATAAAATGCCCCAAGCATGGAGTCCATCAATGGAAATGGAGAAAAAGTCTGTATTGTTGATATGAAACAGCCACATGCCATGATGGGCCTTTGGGGGAAACGGGACGGCCCGCAAGGGGACTCCTGCGAAAGCCGCAAGATGCGCGGCATTGTGAGGGTGTCCCGCGAGGGAGTGGAGCGCCCCACTTTGATGCGATGTCCCTCCTGCGATAGTAGGGGGCCGAGAGGGAGGGGATCGCCTTCAGCAGAATCAGCGGCGTTTCGGTTTTATGATAATCCGCAATAGTTCAATGCAAAAGCAAAATGTTTCCGCAAAACGCCTCTGTTTTTCAGGGGGGGCCTCTGTACAGCCTTGGGTTCTCCTGTTAGAGCAAAAAAGGATTTTCCCTCACAATCCCTTTTTATCCGGCGTGTTCCGGAGATCCGGGCAGGCCGTGTGGGGCGTCTATGTTTGAATCCAGCTACCCCCTCGTTTTTTTGGCATGGTTCCTCGGAGGCTTCATCAATGGCGTCAGCGGGATGGGGGCGGCGATGGTCGCCTTGCCCATCGTGGCCTGCGTACTGGAAATGGGTGAAGCTGTTCCGGCTAGCTGCCTCGTGGCGGTGGCCCTTGCGGTCTATGTGGCATGGATGTACCGCGCCTACGCGCGGGTAGCGCCGATTATCCCCATGCTGCTTGGATGTATCCCCGGCCTTATCGTCGGCGTGTACGTCCTGCGGGTAGTCCCCGGAATTTGGCTGCAGGGCGGCCTGGGAGCGGCGCTGATCGTATATGTGGCTTGGCAGGTGCTGCACCGCGCTGGTGGCGCGCACCCCGAAAGCGTGCGGGGCTGTGCCGTATCCGGGTTTGCGTCGGGCTTCGCCAACGCGGCGATCAGCTTCAGCGGGCCGCCCGTGGCGATTTACGCGCTCTATGTCGGGTGGGACAAGGACACCACACGCGGGACGCTCAGCCTGTATTTTCTCGGCACCAGCATTTGCACCTGTATTGTTCAGGCCGCCGCCGGGCTGTACACTCCCGTGGTGGTCAAGGCCGCGCTTTGGGGGATGCCCGGCGCGTTGATGGGGCTCGCCGTTTCCTTGCCCGTGGCCCGATTCGTCCGGGAAAGCGTTTTTCAGGGCATTCTGCTCGTCATGATTGCCTTCGCCGGGAGTGTTTGCATCATCCGGGCTGTGGAGGCTTTATTCTAAACAGAAGGGGAACGTCCCCGGCGGGCTCCCGGTGATGGTTCAGAGGAGGATATCTATGGAAATCAAGCAGGTACACATTGCGTATTTCAGCCCGACCGGGACGACGAAGCGGACGTTGCGGGCGGTGGCCGAGGGCTTCGGCTGTTCCGAACTTTCCGAAACGGATTGGGCCGACCCAAAAAGCCGCGCCGCGCTCCTGAAAACCGGGCCGCACGAGCTGGTGATCGCCGGGATGCCGGTCTATTACGGGCGCATTCCGTCGCCGTTCCATAAGGGGCTGCCGTTGCGCGGCGAGGGTACGCCGTTCGTGCCGGTCGCGGTGTACGGCAACCGGCATTACGACGACGCGCTTCTGGAGCTTAAAACGCTCGGTGAGGCGGCTGGGTGCGTGACGCTCGGCGCCGCCGCATTCGTGGCGCAGCACTGCCTCAACCCCGACATGGGCCGTGGGCGTCCCGACGCTTCCGATCTCGTGGCCATGAAGCGTTTCGGCAGTGCTCTGCGGGCCAAGGCGGATGGCCTTTCCGGTTCCATGCCGCCTCTGGGCGTGCCGGGGGCTGTCCCGTACAAGGAGTACAAGCCGACGCCGTTCGCGCCCGCGCTGCTGGATGCCGAAGCCTGCATCCGCTGCGGGCTGTGCGCCCGGACGTGCCCGGTTCGGATCATTGATTCCGAGACGTATGCCGTGGCCGAGCCGGAACGCTGCCTGTTCTGCTTCGGCTGCGTGCGCATCTGCCCGGCCGCAGCGCGCGGGCCGCGGCCCGAAGTCGCGCCCGTGTTCGCCGCCCAAATGGCGGGATTGGCGGCCCGATGTACGGAGCGCCGTGAGCCGGAGCTGTTCCTGTAGGGGGAACTTCCTGTTTTACCAAGGCCCTGTCACAGTATGTGGTTGTTTCATTTCCACCGCACGGTGAACATGCAGCCTTTTTCCCCGGTTTTCCCTTGGCGGAATCCATAGCCAAGGCATTTTGTTGGTTGCTCTTTTGGAACTTCAAGGAAAAAAGCATCAACCATTTTCCATGACACCGCCTTGCCAAACAAAGAAGGGCTTGGCCTTCCTTCAGTGATGGGAGGCCGAGCCGAGCCATGTGTCGGCCATATCCCTGACCGCCGCGACTACGGAAACGATTTCCGCGCGGGTAATGCCGTCGAAGTGGATGCCGCATACGGCGCAGACGCAGCAGCCGAGTTTGGACGCTGCACGTTCGGCAAGCTCGGCGGCGAGTTCGCCCTCACGATGCCCGTTGCGGTCAAGGCGGCGGGTTTCGCCGTCCGCGCACAATGCCGCCGCGCCGATGTGCGGGGCGTCGCCTCCGGTCACGCTGATGAGGCAGTCGTCGCCCTGCCGCCGGGCGTTCAGGACGATTTCCTTGCCGCGCACCAGCCGGGTCAGTGTCACGTCACCGATCATGATCCTTCCCACCTCCTGAAGCCGGGGGCTTCCAGCCGGAATTCGCGCATGATCTTGCCCACGATGTGGGTGGTCATATCCTCTACGGATTGGGGGTGCTGATAATAGGTCAGCATCGGCGGGAGGATGGTCACGCCCATTTCCGCGAGCGCGGCCATGTTGCGCAGGTGGACGAGCCCGAACGGGGTTTCGCGGGCCACGAGCACCAGTTTACGGCGTTCCTTGAGGGTGACGTCGGCGGCGCGGAGGAGCAGGTTTTCCGCATACCCGTGGCAGATGCCCGCCAGCGTTTTCATGCTGCACGGCACGACCGCCATGCCTTCCGTTTCAAAGGTGCCGCTGGCGATGGCCGCGCCGATGTTGCCGATGTCGTGCGTGCGGAAGGCCAGCCCCGCCAGATCCGCCCCGCTCATGCCGGTTTCTTCGCGCAGGACGCGCTCGCCCGCTTCGCTGGCGACGAGGTGGACTTCCCAATCCTTTTCTCTCCGCATCGCCTCAAGCAGCGAGACGCACAGGATCGCGCCGCTGGCTCCGCTCAGTCCTACGACAAGACGTTTTTTCATGGTGTTGTCCCTTTGGCGGAAGCGTTGATAAGCCCGGTGATTCAAGGATGCGCCCCGGAGCGGTCGGAGGAGGCGACCGGCCCGTGCCGGGGACGCCTCCTTGCGGCTCAGATGAGGAATTTTCCGGGGTCGACTTCCATAAAAGGAGCCCGTTGGAAGCGTTTTTTCTGGTCAAAAGGCACGGTGCAGTCGAAGATGGCCTTGCAGCCGATCCCACGTGCGGGGATACGCGCGTCGTAGAGCGGCGACTGCGTAGGATCGAGGACATGGCCGCGCACGCCGGGCAGGAACACGGTGTCGAGATTGCCCTGATAGCGGGTGGTCATGGCCCAGAGCACGTCGCTCATATCGAAGGGGTCCACGTCGTCGTCCACGAGGAAGACATGCTTGAGTTCGGGGAAGGCCGAGAACGCGAGCAGGGCGGCCTGACGCTGGCGGCCTTCGTCTGCGCTGGTGGCCTTGCGGAACTGGAGCACGGCCATGAATTTCCCGCCGCCGCAGCTTGCGGCGTACACGTTGCGCACGCGTCCCGGCATGGCCCGCTCCACAAGGCCGAGGATGCTGGCTTCGGTGGGGATGCCCGCGAGGTTCACATGCTCTTCGCTCGGGCCGATGGTCGTCTGCATGATCGGATGCAGACGGTGGGTTACGGCGGTCACGCGCATGACGGGGGTTTGCGGATCGGAGGGGCCGCAGTAGCCGGGGAATTCGGGCATGGCTTTGCCGTTGCCGGACTGGGCGTCTTCGGCGATGCGCACATTGGGCAGGATTTCGCCCTCAATGACGTACTCCGCCCACGCCAGGGCCTTGGCATCCACAGTCAAACAGGCGCACTGCTCCACGGCCCGCCCGCGCAGCGCTCCGGCGATGGCCAGCTCGTTGAAGCCGATGGGGGTCATGGGCGGCTCGAAGCACGCGCCGAGATAGATGGCGGGATCAAGCCCGATGCTGACGGACACGGGCAGAGGCTTGCCCGCGGCCTCGGCCTTGGCGCGGAACACGTCGATGTGGCGGCCCGGCGAGAACCAGACGGACAGGGTATCCGGGCCTTGCAGGCACATGCGATGGATGGTCACGTCCTCGTCGCCGTTTTCCGGATCTTTCCCGTACAGGAGGCCCATCGTGACATACGGCCCGGCGTCCTCGGGGGTATTGGTGGGCGCGGGGACGAGGCGGCGCAGATCAAACCCCGGCTCGTCGGCGCGGTGCACGGCTTCCTGACAAGGGGCAATTCCCTTGATGGTAGCAGGCTGGATGAGGTGTTGAAGGGCATCCATGAGGTGCCAGCCGAGGCGCTCCGGCTCCGTGCCGAGCAGCAGGGCGGCGCGTTTGCGGCTGGAGAGCACGCCGATGGCGACCCGTGCGCCGGGATGTCCCTTCACCTTATTGAAAAGCATGGCCGGGCCGATGCGGGTGGGGCGGGCCACCGTGCCGCCCGCGCCGATATGCCGGTATGCGCCGCACAGTTCCGCCACGGGATCGGCTTCGACGTCTGTTTGGGCGAGTTCGCCGTGCTGGTTCAGCAGTTCGAGGGCGGTGCGCAGATCTGTAATATCGGCGGCGGAGAGGGACATGGGAAGCTCCTTGGATACGGAGGTTGGCGAATGTTTTTCCGAGGGGCTTCCCGCCCCTCGGACTCCCCCGGCAGGGAGCAGTGCTCCCTGCACCCACGGGGCCGTTTCGCCTTGCGGCAAAACGGCTTTGGGGCTTCGGGGATTTTTTGTATTCTTTTTATTGCAATACTGTAGGGAGGTGGTGATACAGGTTAAAGGCAGTTTTTCACCTTGTTACAGCATCATGGTCATCGGGAAACGGTAGGCGATGGACCCGGTGGGGCAGGCGATGCGGCAGCAGCCGCAGTGCCAGCACTGGGACGGGTAGGCTACAGCCGGGCCGTCATCGGTCATTTCGAGGATGTGTCCGGGGCAGCTTTCCACGCATGAGCCGCATTCCATGCAGTGGCCGCAATGCATGCAGCGCCCGGCTTCGGCAACGGCGGCCTCGGCCGTGAGCCCGCCGGAGAGTTCGGCAAACGCCAGCTCCGGGCCGTCGCTGGCGGCGGGAGGCAGGATCTGCCGGGCGGCGTGCTCGTGGTAGTCGGCGTGCATGATTTCCTTGAAGGCCACGACATGGGGAGCGGGCAGGGCGGGGACGTGATCTTCGCGGACCCGCCCGGTTTCATCGATCCAGATGTCGAGGTTCTCGGCGGGGTCCATCCCGGAAAGGGCCTTGTGTACGGCAATGGCGGCCTGCCTGCCGTGCCCGATGGCGCGGGCGATGAGCGAAGGGCCGTTGGCGATGTCGCCCGCCGCGTAGAGGCCGGGGACCGACGTGCGGAAGGAGACCGGATCGACGGCTACGAAGCCGCGCGGGGTGCGGGCCATGTCCACGCCTTCGAGCGGCGTCTCGTCGGTTTGCAGGCCGCTCGCGCAGATGATCAGATCCGCATCCAGCAGCAGGGGATCGCCGGGGGCGAATTCCGTATGCAGCGCGCCGGTTTCGTCAAAGGAGAACGAGGTTACGGGCCGGGCCTCGAAGCGGAGGCGTCTGCCTTCCGGGGCGACGGCGTGGCTGAGGTGGCTGTTGTGGATGAAGATGCCTTCGTCATGGGCCTGACGGATTTCCTCGGCGGGCGCGCGCATGGCGTCGGCGGGTTCGAGGCAGACGATATGTACGGCTGTGGCGTTGAGGCGGCGGGCTGTGAAGGCGCAGTCAAAGGCGACCCCGCCGCCGCCGAGGATGACGACGGTTTTTCCGGCAAGGGATTGGCGTTCGAGCGTGGAACGCTTGAGCCAGCCTACGGCGGGGACAAGGTGTTCCTTGCCGGGGATGTCGAGGCGGCGTTCCTTCCACAGGCCGACGGCGAGGATGGTTGCGTCATAGGTGTCGAGCAGGCTTTGCAGGGTGATGTCGCGGCCCACGGTGACGTTGGTGCGAACCTGCACGCCGGAGGCTACTACGGCCCCGGTTTCGCGGTCCACCACATCCTTGGGCAGCCGGAAGTCGGGCACGGCATGGCGCGGCACCCCGCCCATGACCGGCGCGCTCTCGTAAACGGTGACGGCGTGCCCGAGCAGGGCGGCGAAGCGGGCGGCGGTGAGCCCGGCGGGGCCGGAACCGACTACGGCGATGCGCTTGCCGGAGGCGGGCAGGGGAATGAAGCGGGCTTCATGCCCGGTATCGGCGGCAAACCGCTCCAGCGCATGGATGGCGACGGGCTCGTCGTATTCGGCCCGGTTGCATTTGGTTTCGCACGGATGCGGGCACACGCGCCCGGTGATGCCGGGGAAAGGGTTGCGCGCGTGCAGCCGGGCGAGGGCCTTGTCGGTTTCTCCGGCGGCGATCAGCGTGTGCATCTGCTGGATGCCGTTGCCGAGGGGGCAGGCATGTTCGCAGGGCGACGTGCGGCCCTGACGGTGATCCCCGCGTACCTGTATGGTGATCCTGTTCCATTCCTTGCTGTAAATCGGAGGCATGATGCGTTCCTTCGTATTGACCGGATGCTCCGGCGTTGCGTCTGATTTGAGGCGGCTCCGTTTTCGGATTGGCCGGGAAGAATGTTCCTCCCGCACCGGGGCCGTTGCGCCGGAGGCGAAACGGCCTTGCCGGGTCAAGGGGCGGCTCGCCCCTTGCGGGGTTCCGGGGGGCAGCGCCCCTCGGCGGGGTTCGGGGCGGCGCCCCGTCAGAGCCAGAAAACTTCAGGCCCGTCCGCGCCACGGCGTACGGCGAGCACGCGGTCGAGAGCCGGATCCTTTTCGGGATAATCGCTGCGTCGGTAGATGCTGCGCCCGCTTTCCCGGCGTTCCCGGCTGCATAAGGTGGACAGGACGGAGCTCTGGAGCAGGTGCAGGGACTCGTGGGCAAGCATCAGCTCGTGCATGTTTGAAGCGAAAAGCTTGTCGGCCTGCGAACCGATGAAGGCGAGGCGCTCCAGCGCGACATCCATCCCCTTGCCGTTGCGGACGAACCCCATGTAGTAGGACATGACCTGCCGGATCGAGGCTTCAAACATCGCCTGCGGCAGGGCATCCCCGCGCGGGGCCAGAGGAACGGCAATCCGTGCGCGCTCGGCTTCGATTTCGGCTTCCAGCCCGTCGAGATCCGGCACCGCGCCGATTTCACTTGCGGCGGAACGGCCCGCAAGGTAGCCGCTGCACATGGAGCCAGAGAACGTGTAGAAGACGCACCCGTTGTACAGGCCGGGCACAGTGCTCCTGAACCCGTCGTCCGTGGCGAGCATGCCGCTGAATTCGATTTCGGAAAGCTCCACTTCCATCGGCGCGGTGGCGAAATCCACGCCGCGCTGTTCGCAGTAGTCAAGGAACGTGGCCTTGTCGCCGGGCATCAGCGTGTACTGGAGGTGCCGCAGGCTCTCAGGATCGATGTGGCGCATTTCCATATAGAAAGGCGGGCCGTTGCCTTCGACCTGCTGCTGGTAGGTGCCGCCCACCTGAAACTGGCGCGGGCAGTTTTCCATCATGGGATGGTAGCGGCCCATGAACCGCTCGCCGAGGGCGTTGAGCTCGTGCGCGCCCGCGCTGTTGATGCCGTTCATCCCGGCGCAGCCGAAGCCCTTGGGGACGAGCGTGGCCTGCTGCTTGATGTCCATGTTGATGATGTCCGCCCCGGCTTCGTAGGCCAGCACGAACTGGCTGCCGGTATTGAATGGGCTATGCCACGTGTTGTAGGGGTTTCCCGTGGAGTTGGTGGTGGCGCGGTTGCAGCTGTTGCCGAGCGCGAGGATCACCCCGGCGGCCCGGATGACGTAGAAGGTGCCGTCGAGCACGTTGTACCCGGTCGCGCCGACCACCCGCCCGTCCTTTTTGAGGAGCTTCGTGATCATCACGTGGTCGAGCACGTCCACGCCCATTGAGCGTATCTTGCGGGCTATGAGGCGCTTGATCATCTGCCCGTCGGCGATGTTGATGTACCACGCGGGTTCGCCGCGCCCCGCCGTGCGCAGGTAGCTGCCGTCCGGGTTGTGGAGCAGCTTCACCCCTTCGCCTTCGAGGAAGTCCACCATAGCGGGCATGACTTCGCCCCAGTCGCGGATCTGCTTTTCCGAATAGCCGCTGCTCGGCTTGAGGTAGGCCTTCACCAGATCGTCGATGGTGTCCTGCGGTTCGTCCGTGTTGAGCACGGCGATGAAGTGGTCGTTGCCGCCGCCGAGACAGCCGGAACTTTCGAGTTTGCCCTTGTCCACCATGAGGGTGCGGATGCCCGCCTGCCGGGCCGCGAGGGCCGCCCCGCAGCCCGCGGCCCCGGTTCCGAGGATAAGGAGTTCGGTTTCAAGCCGGATGGTCTGTGATGCCGTCATAATCATTCCCCTTGGGGCTGCGCGAGGCAGACCGGATCAGGATTGTTCTTGCGGATAGCGTATTGATGGGCCGTGACCGCGCCGAGGATGGCGAAGCCGGTAAGGTCGGCCCATGTGTCGGGCCATACGAAGACTACGCCAGCCGCCATGAGCGCCAGCCGGAACGGGAAGCGCAGGCGTCCGTGGAGATAGCCTTCAAGTCCGCTGGCAAAGCTGTAGACCGCCGCCGTAGCGACCACCGCCGTCCAGAGGATTTCGGGGAGCGGGCCGTCGAGGATGAGCGCGGGCCGGTACATGAACACAAAGGGTACGATGTAGGCCGCGACGGCCAGCCTGACGGCCTGTACCCCCGTCGCGTTGGGGTCACCCTCCGAAATGCCCGCAGCGGCGTAGGCGGCCACGGCTACGGGGGGCGTAATGGCGGAAATGGCCGAGAAGTACACGATGAACAGGTGCGCGCTCATGAGCGAGAACTTGAATTCCAGCAGGGCCGGGGCCGCCAGCGTGGCGGTGAGCACATAGGCCGCCGGGACGGGCATGCCCATGCCGAGGACGATGCAGACGAGGGCCACCATGCTGAGGCACAGGCCGCTCTGCCCGCCCGTCGCCGCGAACACGAGGCTGGTGAACTTCCCGCCGAGACCGGTGAGCATGATCCCGCCGATGACCATGCCTGCGGCAGCCGAGGCGTTGGCCACGGTCAGGATGCCGAGCCCGGTCTTGCGGAGCACCTCGTAGATTTCCTTGATGCCCATGCGGTGGCCGGGGATGAGCCAACTGATGACGATCACGGACGTGGTGGCGAGAAGGCCGACGACCGTGGGGTTCACGCGCTGGATGATCAGGGTCACGAGCAGGGCGATGGGAATGATGTAGAGCCAGTTTTCCTTGAGGACGGTCCACGCGCTTTCGTGGTCGGTGTCTTCGGAAATGGGGCGCATCCCCTTGAGGACGGCGCGGTAGTGAACCTGCATCATCAGGCCGAAATAGTAGATGATGGCCGGAAGGGTGGCGGCGATGGCGATTTCGATGTAGGGGATGCCCGCCACGTCCACCATGAGGAAGGCCGCCGTGCCCATGATCGGGGGCAGGATGGAAGCGCCGGAACAGGCCGATGCCGCCACGGCCCCGGAGAACGTCTCGCCGTAGCCGAGGCGCTTCATGAGCGGGATGGTGATGCTGCCGGTGGTGACGACGTCGGACACGGGGCTGCCTGACAGCGTGCCGTACAGGGCGCTGGCGATGACGCAGATCTTGGCCGGCCCGCCGCGCATGCGCCCGGCGATGGAAGCCGCGAGCCTGAAGAAGAAGTTGCCGCCGCCCGCCGCGTTGAAGACCTGCCCGAACAGCACGAACATGAACACGTAGGTACAGGCCACGCCGACCGGGGTGCCGAAGATGCCGTCGTAGGTGTAGACCATGCGGTCAAGGAAGACTTCCATCGTGGAGCCGCGGTGCCCGAAGTAGCCGGGCAGGTATTCGCCCACGAAGTTGTAGACGATGAACACGAGGATGATCCCAAGCAGAACCGGGCCCACCGTGCGCCGCGTGACTTCCAGCGTCAGCAGCACGAAGGCCGCCGTGACCGCCCAGTCGGCGGGCGTCAGGGGATCGACGCCGGTCCAGCGGGTGACGAGCTCCGCCCCGTTCAGCACCATGTAGGCACCCGCCGCAAGGCTTATACAGGCCAGCAGGATGTCGGGCACGGGGACGTTTTCGGACTGTCCGGGCTCGGTGCGGATCGGGGTGTAGCAGATGAACGTCAGCGTTATCGCGAACGAGACGAACACGGAGCGCAGGATGAACGAGTCAATGAACCCGAAAGGCGCTCCATACAGTTCCACCGCCGCAAAAAGGACGACGAGCACGCCGACGATCTTGCTCCATAGGGGGGACAGCTTTCTGCGTCTGCCTTCATTGAAGAACAATCCTAGCCTCATAACCATACTCCTTGGGGCGAACCCCCTCCGCGCGGCACCGCCTGCGGAGTTTCCCCGCCCGCGCGGGGGATTGGCCTTTTCCGTATGGGCCGTTTTTCAGGGACGAGTCGAGCCCTCACGGGGATGTCCCCGCACATGAGGGGCCGGTGAGGGCCCCGGGCAACTACAGCCGTTACTTCTTGAGTTCGCGGAAGAACTTTTCCGCTGCGGGATGCATGGGGATGGAGGTGTTGGCCGACATCGTTTCGGGCGAGAGGTCGCGCAGGTTTGCGTGGACGCTGTGCAGGTAGTCGATGTTGGCGGTCATGGCCTTGAGGACGCCCGTGATCACGTCGTCGGGCTGATCCGCGCTGGTGATGAGCAGGAGCTGCGAGGAGACTGTGGGACAGTCTTCCTTCTGGAAGGAATAGGTGCCCGCGGGGATGGTCAGGGACGTGGTGCCGAGCTCCTTGTTCAGCATTTCCTGATTGGCCGGATCGATGGGCAGCATGATCAGGTCGTGCTTCTGGCCCAGTTCATAGAAACGGCTGGTGGGGAACTGGGAAACTTCGACGATGGCGTCCATCTGCCCGGCGTCCCAGAGGTCGGTCGCTTCGGGGCCGGGGATCTTGTGGACCTTGCCGCCCCACTTGGCGATGTCGCTGTAGGTGATGCCGTAGGTCTTGAGCAGCTCTTGCGTTGCGACGTCGATGAGCGTGCCCTGACGGTTGACGGTGATGCGCAAGGGAATCTTCTTGTCCTTGATGTCCTGAATGGACTTGGCCCCGGTCTTGGCGTCCACGAAGAACTGGAGCGCGTTGATGGGGTTCATCACCGCGACGAGGCGGAGGTTCTCAAGCTTGCGGCCCTTGAACGGGGCTTCGCCCTTGATGGCCTTGAGGGTCAGCACGTCGGTCGCCAGCGCGAACTGGACTTCGCCCCGGCTGGTCATGACCTGATTGGGGCCGTCCTTGCCGGGTTCGGTGGTCACGCGGACATTGGGCATGCTCCGGCGCAGCGTTTCGCCCACGCCTTCGGAAATGATGGCCCACAGGCCGCCGGAACCGCCGCCGAGGATCGTGAGGTTGCGGGTATCCGCCGCAGATGCGGCTTGCCGGGCGCCCGGAGCGAACGCCATCATCCCTGCCAGGAGCAGTGCGCATGCAAGACTTTTACGCCATTCCATAAGATTCTCCTCTGGGGGGCGGTTTTGTGCCCTCCTTTTGCTTGTGTTTTTTAGAACATTTTGTGTATTCTGAGAAATATCTTTTTAGTCTGCATTGTATATTTTTCTGATATGCAGACGGGGGGAGAGGCCGCTCAACATGGCGTATGATAAAATCATCCGTCATTTGAGTATGATGGATGTGTATAGCGCAAGGGATGGATGCCGTGCGGCACATGGCTGCGCGGGAGGGGTGCGGGTATGGACTTGAAGCGTCTGGAGTATTTTTGCACGATTGTCGAAAAGGGACAGATCAGCAAGGCGGCGGAAGCCCTGCACATTTCGCAGCCGCCGTTGAGCATGCGCCTGAAGGAACTCGAAGAAGAGCTTGATGTCCAGCTTATTTATCGAGAAGGGAAAGCGTGGCAGGTGACGCCGGAAGGGGAGGCCCTGTATCAGCGGGCGCAGTTCATCCTTTCCTATGTTGCGGGTTTGGAGAAGGACATTCGGGAAAGCCGGAACAAAGTCTCCGGTTTGGTGCGGATTGGGGTATGCCCGCCGTGCCTTTCGCTGGTGAGCACGCCGGTTCCCGCCCTGAACCGGGAGTTTCCCGATCTGCGCTTCCGTGTCTGGGTTATGGACAACCAGTCCCTTGAGCGGCATATGCAGGAACGGAACCTTGATTTCGCGCTGGTTCAGCTTCCCGTACAGAATACCAATTACGCCATGCTCCAGTTGGCCCGGCAGGAATTCGTCGCCGTGTACGGGCAAGGCGTTACGCCGCCCGAGGCGCAGACCATCGGTATCGAGGAGCTGGCGGGAGCGCCGCTGATGCTTTCGCGGCGGCGTGACGGAGGGGGCGGCTATGATCTGATCATGCGTGCCTTTCAGGATAGGGGGATGCGGGCCAATGTGGTGCTGGACTCGCAGGATACCCGGCTTCTGCACAAGCTGTTAAGGCAGGGCATGTCCGCCGTAGCCATACTCCCTGAGCGGGAAGTGGCCGCCGGGACGTTGGAATCTTTCCCGATGCGGCGGCTGAACGTGCCCGGCCTCGACCTTGCGCCCGTACTCATCTGGCTGGAACATGCCTACCTTTCCCGGACGGCCCGCCGGGTCATCCAGTGTCTGCACAAGGTCAACGCCGATCCCGGCGAACAGCCGGATTTTGAGATATGAAAGGGCTATCCGTCACGAAAGCCGGCGTCCGTGCCCTTTTCGCGGCAGATAGCCGTGCCTTTTGCTTGCGTTTCGCCGCAACGGGATCTACACATCCTGCCTTCAGGGCTTTCACCGGAGAAAAAAGCGGTTTCCTCCGGGCAATCCGAAGGGGCCTGTCATATTCGTGGTTGTTTCATCTCCACAGCATGGTGAAAATACAGCCTTTTTCTCCAGTTTTCCCCTTGGCGGACTTCATGGCTGAGACATTTTATTGGTTATTTCCTTGGAACTTCAAAGAAAAAGGCATCAGCCATTTTCTATGGCACAGCCCCGAAAAAAGCCACCTCTGCAAACAAACCGGGGCATCTCGGCGGCCTGCCGAAAACCGGAAGGGGCCGTCACTCTGGCGTGCGGCTTCCCGTTCCCGTGAGATGGCGGCAGGTGGGCCGCATTGCAGGCCGTATGGCGGGCTGTGCCGTCATCTGCGGATCAAATCCATAAGCTCGGCCTCGCTCAAGGGCACGTCCGTGCCTTCGAGGACGTCGGCGGCGAGGGCGCGCTTGGAACGGTGGAGCTTGAGGATGGACTCCTCCACGGTTCCGCGCGCGACCAGCCGGTAGACGGTGACGGGGCGTTGCTGCCCAAGGCGGTAGGCGCGGTCGGACGCCTGATCCTCCACGGCGGGGTTCCACCACGGGTCAAGATGGATCACGTAGTCGGCGGCGGTGAGGTTGAGCCCCTGCCCGCCCGCCTTCAGGCTGATGAGGAAAAGATCGCCCTTGCCGGACTGGAATGCCGCCACAGCCGCCTGACGTTCCCGGTCGGGCGTGGAGCCGTCCAGATACTGATAGCCGTATCCGGCGGCATCGAGCAGGCGGCGGGCCTCGGAAAGGCAGCCTACGAACTGGCTGAATACCAGCGCCTTGTGCCCGCCCCGTACGAGTTCTTCCACCAGTTCCATAAAAGCCGAGAGCTTCGCGCCCGTAAGCTTGGTGCCGGGATCGATGAGTGCAGGGGCGCAGCAGGCCCGGCGCAGCTTCATCAGCTCGGTCAGGATGCTGAATTTCCGGGAGGCCCCGCCATCCTCCTGCCCGGCGGCCTCCAGCGAGGCGAGGGCGCTGCGGCGCAGCGCCTCGTAGAAAGCCCGCTCATCGTCGGGGAGATCCACTTCGATAACCTGTTCCGTGCGCGGGGGAAGTTCCGTAAGGACTTCGCTCTTGGTGCGGCGCAGGATGAAGGGCCGGACGAGCGCGCGCAGGGCTTGCCGGGCGGCGGACTGGCCTTCCGAAACGCCCTCCTCCGTGGACGGCGCGGATGCGGCGGCAAACCGTTTCTGGAACGACTGCCGCGTACCGAGCAGGCCGGGATTGATCAGGTTGAACAGGCTCCAAAGATCCTCAAGGCGGTTTTCGATGGGCGTGCCCGTGAGCGCCACGCGGAAGGCTGCCGGGATCTGGCGGCTGGCCCGTGCGCGGCGGGTGTCGGCGTTCTTGAGCGCCTGCGCCTCATCGAAAACGGCCACTTGCCACTCGCGCCCGGAGAGGCATTTTGCCTCCGTGTGTAGCAGCCCGTAGCTTGCGATGAGCACGTCGCCGGGGCCGAGGGCCCCCACCTGTGCGGCCCGGTCGCCGGGGCCGAAACGGTGCACCGAGAGCGTGGGCGCGAAGCGTCCGAGCTCGTTTTCCCAGTTGTGGCAGACGGATGTGGGCGCAATGATGATCGACGGCCCCATCCCGGCCTGCGCCAGTAGCACGGCGATGGTCTGCACGGTCTTGCCGAGCCCCATATCATCCGCAAGGCAGGCCCCCGCGCACCAGCGGGCCAGCCGGGACATCCAGACGTAGCCGTCAAGCTGGTAGTCGCGCAGCTCCGCCCGCAGCGTCGAAGGCACGGCGGGCGTACCGCCGGGCTGACGGATGCGCCCAAGCCAGCTTTCCCATGCGGCGTCGCCCTTGACCTCCGCCCCGTCGAGCAGATCGCACACCGTATCCGCCGCCAGCGGATGCACCCGGAGGCTTGCGCCGTCGCGTTCGGCCAGCCGCTCCAGCCGATCAAGCTGCTGCCGGAACTGCCTGGTCAGGGCGAGGAACGCGCTGTCCCCAAGGGGCACGAAACGGCCTTTTGACTGCGCGAGGCGTTCCAGCACCTGCGCCATATCCAGCACCAGAGACTCGTTGACCGCAATCTGCCCGTGCAGTTGGAACCAGTCGCGCGAATGGCGCACGTCCACAGAGAGCCGCGTTGCCGAAACCTGCGGGCAGACCCGGAGCTTCTCCCCTTCGGGCCATTCCAGTTCCGGGCCCGCCTCTTCCAGTTCGAGAAGGCAATCCAAGGCTTCTTCAATATCTTCAATGATCCACGGGCCGATGCCGCCGCGTCCGCGCAGCGTCGGGCAGCGCCGCGCGAGATCCCTCGCCGCGTGGGTTTCCTTCTCGAAATCCCGTTCCGTGCGTACGGTGCGGCCTTCGATCTCTGCCAACGGTGCCGCTGGCCCTTCGCCTGCCGGGAACGCCGGGGTATCGGGCATCCCGAACGGACGCACATACACCGCGGCTTCAATGCCCGTGCCGAGGGGGCGCAGGCGCACCAACAGCCGGATCGATGCGGAGACCTCTTCGGCCCGGATCACCGGGCGCACCACGCCCTCGTCCAGATTCCTGATCAGTTCCAGCACCCGCGGGCCGCCTTCCGTGGGGACGCTCAGCCCATGCTCCCCAAGCAGCTCGGCGGCGCCTTCCAGACGTTCCGGGAGATAATAAAGGATATAGGATCGCGGGGCGGCCTCCACACACCGCATTTCCCCACGCGGCATCCACCGCGAGAGCGCAAGGCTGTACCCGTTGCGCTCCTGCCGCACGACCAGTTCCACGGGCTTGCAGGCCAGCGAGATGGGCACGCGATCCGACGCCCGGAGCAGGTTCGGATGGCCCGCCAGCGCCGGAAGCGCCCGGTAGGGGTCGGCCTCGCAGGTTGTGCCGTTCCACGACCGCGACCAGCGCAGGGTGGCGAGCACGGAACGATCCTGTTCGGTGAGCCAGTCCAGCGTTTCGGATTCCTCGTGTAGCCGCTTGAGGGAAACGGCGCGCCCGGCGCTCCAGTCCTCGCCTTTGGAAGACTGTTCCAGCGCCTCCACCCGGAAACGCTCGGTATCCACGAGCCATGCGATGCGCTTTTTGGCCTTCTCCCTCCCCGCGGGCTGTTGCAGCCTGTGCACCAGCGCCTCGAAAACCCGTTCCCAGTTTTCGCGCCGATCCAGAAAATCGGTAAGCCGGACATGGCGGATGGGGAAGCCCTCGATCCACGCCTTCCACGGCCCTTGCGGGCGGAGGCGGGCCAGCGTTTCCGCGAACAGGCAGGCCGTGAGCGGGAGTATGCCTTTGAGCCGCTCGAACTGGCGTTCCGTGGGGCCGGCGTCGTGCGAACCGTCGTCAAGGCTGGCGTCCACGGCCCGGAAAACTGCCTCGGAAAACGGATCGGACGGCAGATCCTCAATGCGTTTGAGCATGGCGGCCTCAGAACGTCCGTTGGCAAGGCCGAGGAGCGCCTTTGCCGCCGCGAGCCCCTTGTAGGCGGGCTGGCGGGGGGACAGCTCGCGCAGCATGGCGGCGCATTCTTCGCGGAGTTCCGGCTGGTCGGCGCGGATCAGGGCCAGCGCGAAGCACAGCCCGCCGGGGCCGGGGAGGAACGCCTTGCGCTTGCCGCTGGCCTTGCGGAAGCGCCTTTGGGCTTCCCGGAGCGGGGGCACGGCGTCCCCGCCTTCCAAAAAGGTGATGATGCCCTGAAACAGGGGGCCGCGGAATTCCGCCCTGTCGAGCAGCAGCGGCACGATCTGGGCGCGGGCTTCCGCGTAGCGCCCTGCAAGCGCATCGAACAAAATCAATCCCGGACAGGGGGGCAGATCCGCCAGCGAGGGGCGCAGCCGCGGCAAAACCTCCATGCAGTTCCGCAGGTTTTTGGTGATTGCCCCCGTTTCGGCGAGCGGGATGAGGTTGTTGGCGATCACATCCAGCCTTATGCGCGGCGGGAGTACGTCCAGCCAGCCCGGATCGGTGGGGGCATCGGCAAACTGCCCGGCGAAGGGGTGGTTGCCGCCTTCCTCCATCGCTTGCGCATCAAGCCGGGCCTTTTCATAAGCCCTGAGATCCCGTTCATAGACGGCAAGGCGCAACCTCAAGGCGGCGGTATGGATGCCCGCCCCCCTTTCCAGCACCTTCCGCACCGCCGGGGCCATGCGTTGCAGGCCCTCCATGCAGAGCTCATGCTCGAATTCCGCAACGACGCGATCCTTGCCGTCGGTGAGCCCTATCTGGTGCAGCGTATGGAGTGCAGCTCTGATGTCCCCGGCGTTCCATGCCTGCCCGCGCGGGGGCCGGACACCCGCTTCGCGCAGGCATTCCGGCAAAAGCGAACGCGAGAACCCGCCCATTACGGCCTTGAGCTGGAGCAGCAGCCGGTACGGTTCCGACAGCTCCGCGTACCGCTGCCGCAGGGATTTGAGTGGATTCATGGGAGCTCCTTGGGTGGTGGGAAGGACGGGGGAGGGGAGAAGGCCCCTTTGTAAAGGGGCCTTCTCCCCTCCCCCGAACCCCCTCCCCTCATCCCCTAAACTTTTCGACTTTATCGAATCCCTGTTCCCCGTTTTACTGTGGATGAAGAGCTTTTTGGGACGTTGCGGGTGGCTGTAACACAACAGCCGTTCGATAAGGTCATTTCTTGAAATTTCCGGTAAAGGACTGATGGAATGTTTCAGCTATGGATGATATTAAAAGAAAATGCCGCCATAGGCTGTGTTGTTTCATCTTTACAGTGTGGTGAAAATGCCGCCTTTTTTTCAGTTTTCCGTTGATGGGCTTCTAGTTGAGGCATGTTATCGATATTCCTTTGGAACTTTAAGAAAGCATCAACCCTTTCCTGATAAAAAAGTTTATAAAAATATTTCCTTTCACCATGTTATGTGAATATGTCAATCGTGTTTCCTGATAACGCCCTGCGGATTTGTAAAATTGTTCAAAAGAGCAATCGGCCAAAAGCGTAATTGGCTGTGGAAGCGGAAGCGATGCCCATCTAGTCGGATACGGTACTGTTTTATATGGTGAGGGGAATGCCATTCCCAAATGAGTACGATATTTCGTTTTAAAAGAGCACAATATGACTGCATATCGTTTTCGTAAGGCCCTGTCATAGTATGCGGTTGCTTCATCTCCACACCACGGTGAAAACACAGCCTTTTTCCCCAGTTTTTCCCTTGGCGGAATCCACGGTTAAGATTTTATTGGTTATTCCTTTGGAACTTCAAGGAAAAAAGCATCAACCATTTTCTATGGCACAGCCCTTCCTGAAGACAGCTATGCCCAAATTTTCAAACGTACCCAACGGCTCTCAAAAACAACTGTTGCGTTTTCTTCGCTCAGGTACAAACGGCGGTCGGCCCTTTACGCCAAACGGAGCCGGCCTGACGCCCGCATACGAAAGTCTTTGGGGTGGGAGAGGGGAGGTTTGGAGGGGAGAGGGAGGGACTTTCTCCAGAAAGTCCCTCCCTCTCCCCTCCAAGTCTTCTCTTCCTTCCGTCCGCCCCTATATCCCGTTCCTCCTCATCAGCTCCGCGAGGCGGCGGGCGATTTCAAAGTCGGCGGGATAGTTGATGTTGAAAAAGGGCAGGGCCTCCGAGCGCGAGTAGGGGACGTGGGTGCGCAGGGCTTCGGGGATGACCACGCTGAACTTGCGGACGCCCTGTTCCCACGCGGCGTCGAACCAGGGTAGGCACGCGGGTTCGTATACCGCGACCAGAGCTTCGATAAACCCCGTTTCCTCTTGCTGATACGTGGTCATGATGGTGCCGGGCAAACGGGTTTCCCGCGCATCGAGCAGGCGGCGAAGCGTCGGGCCGTCCATGAACGGCAGATCGCAGGAGAGAACCAGCAGGGGCTGCTGCAGGCGGCGCAGGGCCGAATAGACCCCGCCGAACGGCCCTTGGCGATCCACCTCGTCGGGGATGGCCTTGAAAGGGGCGGCGTCTTCGGGCGCGCGGCAGGAAACGAACACGCCGTCAGTGAAGCCGCCGAGCAGCTCCACCGTGCGCTCAAGCATGTCCTTGCCGTCGCCGTGAATCGAGAGGCGGAGCTTGTTCCGCCCCATGCGGGACGACAGGCCACCCGCCATGACTATTCCGTACACGATGTCTCCTCGGCGCTGCCTGCCAAGAAGGTGGGGATGCGCTGACATGTGGCTCTGTGTATCATATTCTCGTCTGGAGGCAAAACGGTCGCGGAAAAAGGGCTGTCTCGTGATAAAAAGAACAAAAAGGGCCGGGCGAACTCTTTTTTCCAAAAAAAGTTTCTCTGGGCAAGGGACGGAATCGCCGCGGGGATGGAAACCGGCAAAGGGCGGCGGACGGTGCAAAGGTTTTTGAGGGCGGATATCGGCCTTTTCCGAGGCTGCGTCATAGAAAATGGTTGATGTTTTTTTCTTAAAAAAGGCTGTATTTTCACCGTGTTTTGGAGATGGCAACCACATGCCATGACAGGGCCTTTCTGAAAGGGCCTGCCGCAGAATATGCTTTTTTTCTCTCAGCAGTATATTGAAAATACAGATTTTTCTCAAATTTTCCGTTGGATGACCCAGATGCCCCACGGCTGAGGTATTTTATTGGTTATCCATTTGAAATTTCAGAATATAAGGCGTCAATCGTTTCCTGTGGCGCAGCCTTCTGAAAGGCTCTGTCAAGGCATGTGGTTGTTTCATCTCCACAGTGCGGTGGAAAACACAACCTTTTTTCCAGTGTTCCCATTGGCGGAATCTAGGGCTAAGGTATTTTGCCGGTTATTCCTTTGGAATTTTAAGGAAAAGGGCATCAACCATTTTCTAGGACACAGCCTCCTGAAAAAAGGCGGCTTTCCACAAAAGGAAGCCGCCTTGTTCCATAAACGGGAACCCGCTATGGCGGGGTTAGTTCAACGTCTTTTCAGCAACGGCCGGAGCCTTGGGATCCTTTTGAGCCTTTTCGTGACAGGGTAAGCAACCCTTCTGGAACCCTGTGTACTGCTTACGCTTTTTCATGTGGCAGCCGTAACAGGAGTGATCGCTGTCCTTGGCGTGGAACGCCTTGAAGAGGCTTGGGGCAACGCCGTCGTCACCACGGGGCACTGAATGGCATTCCTCGCTCGCGCCGCAGGTGACGTACTTGGCGTCGATATCGGAAGGCAGTGCATGGTGGCAGGTCTGGCAGCGGACGCGGCGATGCGACGAGTGGTTGAACACGACGTCCATCTTCTGCTTTCCGCCGGTGGCCTCAAGGATGATGGGGTTGCGGATAGCTTTGCCGACCTCCTTGATGTCGCTGACGCCTTTGGGTTTTTCGTCATCATTGGCGAAAGCGGGGACACACAGGAGACAGGCCACGGCAAGGGTCAAAAGTTCCTTTCTCACGTTTACAACTCCGGGTGCTGAGGACTAAGCCACAGGTCGGCGCAGTTTCGCAAAAAGCTGGCGGCGCGTCATCGGGTCGGCGTCGTTCCGGGCGAATACGGCGAACTTGTGGTACAGATTGGGATCTTCTGCATACAAGTATATCACGTGAACAATGCCGTTGTCACCTAATACGGCATTGGGAAAACGTTCTTTAACTTCCGCAAGCCGCTGCTCGGCAAGGTTTTCCATGTCTTCCCGTTCGCCGAAATTCATGCATCCGGTGGGGCAGGACAGGACGCACGCGGGGAGCATGCCCTGATGCACCCGGTCGTTGCAGAAGTCGCACTTGTGGATCTGCTTCGTTTCCGGGTCGATACGCGGGATGTCATAGGGGCAGGCTTCGCGCACGGCCTGCCCGTCGAGCTGGGCGGTCAGGGGCGTGAACAGCACCGCGCCCGTGTTTTCGTCCTGCACGATGGCGCCGTCGATGGTCGAAGCGGTCATGCACGGGGCCAGCTCGCAATGGCGGCATTGTTCAGGGAAGAACAACATACGGAAGTCCTTTCCCTTGCCCACTTCGCGCATGTGCACGGTTTTGTAGGTCACGCTGGACAGATCCGGCGGGTTGGTGTGTCCGCCGCGGTTGGCCGTTTCCTCGGCGGGCAGGTTCTTCCACTGTTTGCACGCGATCTGGCATCCGCGGCAGCCCGTGCAGCGCGTCAGGTCGACAAAAAAGGCTTTCGCCATGATGGACTCCTTTATCGGGGGAAGGGAGGAGGGAAAAGATTGGAGGGGGGAAGGGGAACCCTTCTGGAGAAGGGCTTCCCCTTCCCCCCTCCAAACCTCCCCCTTTCCCCTCCTAAGACTTTTATAAACGGGGCGGGCGACGTTTGGGGCGGCCCGACGGGTTTCCCTCAGCGGGGGTCCCCCGGAGCCGCTGTTTTTTGTTACGCGGCGGAAAGGCTGCCGCAGAAGGTGATTGCCGTTCCATCCAGCAGCATTTCAGCCATGAACCTATTCCTTTGTTTTTTCGGCAAAATTCACTGTGGAGCCTTTGCCTTTGGCTATGTCACAGGAATTGGTTGATGTTTTTGGCTCTGTCATAGTATGCGGTTGTTTCATCCCACAGTGTGGTGAAAATACAGCCTGTTTCTCCAGTTTTCCCCTTGGCGAAACCTATGGCTAAGGCATTTTTCTGGTTATTCCTCTGAAACTTCAAGGAAAAAAGCATCAACTATTTTCTAGGACACAGCCATGTTTTTTAGGTCGTGTCGTCAACTAGATGTAATCTATGGGAATTATTTGGCTATTTTAAGGCTGTAAAATATTGTTTTCAATAGTTTCAAATTGTTAAATATAAAATGACGACACGGCCTAGGGCAAATGAACTTTAAAATCTTACCAATAGCATCTTACCAATGTTAAAGTTTAAGACACGCCCGATCCGGCATTGAACAGGGCAAATATATTGTGCTTACGCCTTCGCAGCGGCCGCCTGCTTCCGCAGCCGGAAGGGGCTTTTCAACGTGAAAACGCCCTAACGCTCCAAAGGGATAACCGATTGCCTCAGCCATGAAGCCCGCCAACGGAAAAACTGGAAAAAGGCTGTATTTTCACCATGTCGTGAAGATGGAGCAACCACATCCTCTGACAGGGCCTTGCCTTTCAGCCGTCCAGTCAACGGAACTCCCGCCACACCGCCTCCCCACCAGTCAAAGTTTTTGCGGATGGGGAGCGAGCCGTTCGGCAGGTCCGGGGGAGGGGGCTTTTTACAAAAAGTTCCCTCCCCCGGTTTCCCCATCCCCTCAAGACTACTCCGGCAAATCCTGATCAGGCATCTTCTCAATGTTGACCATGAAGGCCTTGGATTCCGGTATGGCGGAGTTTGGGTCGCCCACGGCTGCGGTGAGAAGGTTCGCGCTGTCGCCGCCGCGCTTGGGCACCAGCCAGCCGAAGTGCCACGGAAGGCCGATCATATGCACGGTCTTGCCGTTGGCGTTCATGGGCTGGAAGCGGTTGGTCACGATGGCCTTGGCAAGCAGGCTGCCGCGCGCGCTGCTGACGCGCACCACGTCGCCGTTGCCGATGCCGCGCTTCTTGGCAAGTTCGGGATCAAGCTCCGCGAAGACCTGCGGTTCGGCTTCCACCAGCCACGAGCAGCGGCGGGTCATGAGGCCCGTCTGCCAATGCTCGGTGACGCGGTAGGTCGTGCCGATGAACGGGAATCGCTCGTCAGCCACCGCCAGCACTTCGCCGATGGCCTTGAAAGCCACGGGGTTGCTGCGCTGCGTCGAGAAGGCGTGCTTCTCGAAGGGCGATTCCATCGGCTCGTAGAATTCAGGGAGCGGCCCGTCTTCGCGGCCCGGCCCGAAGAGCGCGCCCTGACCGTCCTTCTGCATGATGAAGGGGTACTTGGTGCCGGGATCGCCGCCGCCGTCCACCACGTCGCCGACCCACTTGCCGTCGCGCCACTGGATGACCGGCTTGTCCGGGTTCCACGGGCGGCCCTGCTTGTCCACGGAGGCGCGGTTGTAAATGATGCGGCGGTTCATGGGCCACGCATAAGACCAGTTGGGGAACAGGCCGATCTTTTCCTGCTCCGGCGTCTGCGTCTTGTCGCGGCGGGCCATCATGTTGCCTTCTTCCGTCCACGAGCCCGCATGCAGCCAGTTGCCGCTGGCGGTGGAGCCGTCGGCCTGCAGCATGGCGAAGGCGGGAACCTGCTGCCCGGCCTTGTACTGCCTGCCGCCGATGGTCACGTCGCGCAGGAAGTAGCCGTTCATGACCTTGGCGGTGTTGGCGGGAGAGAACTCATGCCCTTCCATCCACTTGTCGATGCCGAGGCCAAGGATCGGTTCGGGGAAGGCGCCGCCCTGCTCCTGATAGAGCTTGCGGATGGCGAGCATCATTTCGACCATGATGTCGCCGTCGGGCTTGGTTTCGCCGTAACGGTCGGGGCCGGCATAGCGCCACTGCATCCAGCGGCCTGAGTTGGCGATGGAGCCTTCCTTTTCGATGGACGTGCAGCAGGGCAGGAAGAAGACTTCCGTGGCGATCTTGGCCGGATCCTTGCCGGGGCCGCGCCAGAACGAACCGGTTTCGTTGTCGAACAGGTTGACGTTCACCAGCCACTTGAGCTTTTCCATGGCCTTGCGGCTTTTGTTGGCGTTCGGGCCGGAGCAGGCTGGGTTCATGCCCCACGCGAACAGGCCGTCGAGCTTGCCTTCGTTCATGCGGTCGAAGATGGACATCCACATGTAGTCGGTCCGCTTCTTGTCGGCGTCAAGGCGCGGGACATAGCTGTAGGCCACGTCGGGCGTCACGCCGGGATAAAGCGACATGAGGTAGCTCGCCACATACTTGGGCCGGTTGCCCCACCAATTCACGCTCTTGGGATCGCTGGTCTTGGGCGTGGTGGCGTTGTAGTCCGCGAGGGTCGCCAGCGTGGAGGTCGGCACGGGCAGGTAGCCGGGCCAGACGTCCGCGAGCAGGGCCTGGTCGGTGGAACCCTGCACGTTGGATTCGCCGCGCAGCGCGTTGACGCCGCCGCCCGCCACGCCGATGTTGCCGAGCAGGAGCTGGATGATGGACATGGCGCGGATGTTCTGCACGCCTACGCTCTTCTGAGTCCAGCCCATCGCGTACATGATGGTCCCGGCCTTGTCGGGCGCACCGGTGGACGCGAAGGCCTCATAGACGCGAAGGAGGTCTTCCTTGGGCGTGCCGGTGGTTTCGGATACCTTGTCGAGCGTGTAGCGGCTGTAGTGCTTCTTGAGAAGCTGGAATACGCAGCGCGGGTGCGAGAGCGTTTCGTCGCGCACGGGGACGCCCTTGGCGTCCATGTCGAACGCCCACGTTTTTTTGTCGTAGCTCTTCTTGTCGGCGTCGAAGCCGGAGAAGAGGCCGTCGCTGAACCCGAACCGCTCGCCGACGACCGTGGGGCCGTTGGTGCTGTCGACGACGTATTGTTTGAAGTATTTGCCGTTGCTCAGGATATGGTTGATCATCCCGCCGAGGAAGGCGATGTCCGTGCCCACGCGGAGCTGGACATAGAAGTCGGCCTTGCTCGAAGAGTGGGTGAAGCGCGGGTCCACGCTGATGACCTTCGCGCCCTTGTCCTGAGCCTTGAGCACCCATTTGAAGGAAATGGGATGGTTTTCGGCAGGATTGCTGCCCATGATGAGGATACAGTCACTGTTCGCCAAATCGTTCCAGTGATTCGTCATTGCGCCGCGTCCGAACGACTCTGCCAGAGCCGTAACAGTGGCGCTGTGTCAGAGGCGCGCCTGGTGTTCGATATACACCAGGCCGAGGCTGCGGAGGATGGACTGATAGGCCCAGCACTCCTCGTTGTCCATAGCGGCGGAACCGAACGAAGCCATGGCTTCGGTGCGGTTGACGATCTGGCCCTTGCCGTTCTTTTCCGTGAACGACTTGTCGCGGCTTTCCTTGACGCGCTTGGCGATTTCCTCCATCGCCCATTCCCAGTCTACCTCTTTCCATTCGGTGGCGTAGGGGGCGCGGTAGAGGGGCTTCTTGGGGCGCTGGTCATTGACGGTGAGCTGCCAGGTGGAAGCCCCCTTGGGGCAGAGGGAGCCTTCATTGATCGGGTGATCGGGATCGCCCTCGACGTTGATGGCGCGGCCCTTGCCCAGCGGGTTGCCGGACGTGCTCGTGCTGACGATGAGCCCGCAGCCCACGGCGCAGTAACAGCAGATGGAAGTGGTCTGTTTCGTCCACTTGAGTTTGAATTCCTTGGCCTGCGCAAAAGCGGGGCGCAAGTTGAACCCAAGCCCGGAAACGGCGCCTGCCAGCGCGGCCCCAAGGCCGAACTTCAAAAAGCCTCGGCGTGATACGCTCATGGTGATCCTCCCGGTATTGGGCGGAACCGATGGCTCCGCCGCAGGAATGCCGATATATGCTTGTCTGAGCATATATAGTTTAAATCATTGTATGATTTGGTTACGGATACCCTACTGCTAGTCCAGCGTGGGCCTTGTGTCAATCCTGTTTCGGGGAAAAAGGCGCTTGTGGAAATATTCCTTTGCAAAGCGGAAAAGAAGATGAAGGAAAAGGCGGTGTTCCCATAAAAAGGGGAGTGCCCCGCAGAAGGCGATGGTTCTCCTGTAATGAACCAATTCAAGGCGCACCGGTCAGGATGTCGCCGCCAACAGGGATGGCCGGAGGGACAAGCCCCGGATATTGCTGGTTGCGCGGGGGGAGAGAGTGGCATAGACATGATGGGCAAATCATGGGATGCCTTGCGTCTGAGGCAGGGTTTTGCCGTAGGGAAAGCACTGAAAAAGGGTGGGGCGGCCGTTTTCCGCTGTATGGGCTGGAGTCTGGAGCCGGTTGCCGGGCTCTGGCGAAAACGGCCCCATATGGCTGGGCCGCGTGAGGACATCCCGCCGCTGGGGAAAGGAAGGCTGAAAGATGAATCCCTTTGAGAAGGTACTGAGCGCCGTGCGGCAAAAAAGGCCGCTGGTGCATTTTATTACCAATTATGTTACAGCCAATGATTGCGCCAACATAACGCTGGCTTTGGGAGGTTCGCCCATCATGGCCGATGATCTGCATGAAGTGGAACAGATCGTCGGGCATTGCTCCGCGCTGGTGCTGAACATGGGGACGCTCAGCGAGCGGACGGTGCAATCCATGCTGGCGGCGGGGAAGGAAGCCAACAGGCTGGGCCGCCCCGTAGTATTTGATCCCGTGGGCGTGGGGGCTTCACGTTTTCGTAATGAAACCGCAGAAATGCTGCTCCGTGAAGTCCGTTTTGACGTCATCAAGGGGAATAGTTCGGAAATCGCGTATCTGGCGGAAGGGAGCGGCACAACCAAGGGGGTGGACGCGAACCTTGACGCCCTGAGTACGGAAGGCAATCTGAACCGGCACGCGGATCGTGCGCGGAAGGTCAGCGCCCGGACAGGCGCGGTCATCGTGATCAGCGGCCCCATCGATATTGTTGCGGACAGCCATGAGGCATGGGCCATCCGTAACGGGCACCCCATGATGGCCAAGATCACCGGGACGGGCTGCATGTCGGCTGGGATCATCGGCTGCTGCGTGGGGGCGAACCCGCAAGCGCTCCTGCCGTCCTGCGCCTGCGCCATGTCGGTTATGGGGGTCTGCGGGGAGCTGGCGTATGAGAGGCTGCTCCCCGTGGAAGGTGGTTCGGGTACATACCGTGTCTTTCTGACGGACGCCGTAAGCAGGCTGGACGGCGTGACGCTGACCCGCAGGAGCAGGGCGGAACGGCTGCGGATCTGAGGCTTCGCAGAACAGGAAGGCCCCTTCGTACTCGGTCGTACCCGGAGGGGGAAAACGTCCCTGTGAGAACAGAAAGGTCTTATTCCAAACAGGGCTGTAAACAACCGGTTCCAAAACGTCCCTGTGAGAACAGAAAGGTCTTATTCCAAACAGGGCTGTAAACAACCGGTTCCAAAACGTCCCTGTGAGAACAGAAAGGTCAACTTCTGCACCCGCTTCGTACACTGAGGGGAGAGCGGGGCGTATGCCCGCCGCCTTCATGCGGGGAACCTTGGGGGGAATCGGGTTTTGCCGTATGCGGGGCTCCTCACTCCGATAGGCGATGAGCCCCCAACCGTCTTTGCTATGGGGAGTTTCTTCAAGGAATACTTGAACGGGAGGAAAGGAACCCTTTGCCGCAGGGATGGGGTTTTCCGGTGTGAGTGAGGCGTGGCCACCGGCCATGACGGTTCACTTTCCAGCGTGCAGTTTTTCCGGTGTGAGTAAGGCGTGGCCCTGCGTGTGGGCCAACGGTGTCCGCTGGACGGGCGTGGGAAGCTCCGATGAGGCGATTCCGGCTTTTGGATACGGCAGGGTGCCAAAACGTCTTGCGCTGGCCCCGTTGGGCCGTTATGGATGGAACCGATCAACGGCGGGTGCCCCCCTTGGCTCTCGCCCTTATTCTTGAGGCGTCGGCCCTGTGCCCGCGCACGGGAGGATAGATGGAAGCGTCGAAGAGCGACTGTTTGGTGAAGAAGTTCGCTGCCCTTGAAAATAAGACGTGGTTCCCGCAGGAACTTTTGGAACTCGTAAAGGCCGTATGCCGCCTGCAGGGTGAGGTGAAGGCTTCGTTGGCGGTTTCCGTCGATCCGGCATTGGTTTGCGGCGATCTGGAGCATCGGCAGGGTGCGCCGTTGCTGGCGAGGGAGCAATTCCCCGTCGATGCGGCGGGGGCTGAAAAGCTTTTCCGCGCTATCCTGGAAGTGGCGGAATCCCTGCCGCAGCTCCGCACGGCTTCCCAGCTTGTCCGGGATAAGCTGATCCGGGGCGACATCCGTCCGGAAGAGCTGTTCCGCGCCTACATGCTGGAAAACGCCGAACCCTTTGAGGCATGGGCCAAGGAAGCGCCCGACGCGCCCAACCTGCTGCCGTTCCTTGTGTACAACGGCATGGAGCCGTGGCTTGAAGCGGCGGGGGAAGCGCTTTCCGCCGCCTATCCGCAGAGCGACGTTTGGCAGCACGGGCACTGTCCGGTATGCGGGAGCCCGGCTTTTATCGGGCATTTGAGCGGCCCGGAACCGTCACGCAACGAGGGCCGGGACATCAACAAGGGTGGAAAGCGGCTGCATACGTGTTCGTACTGCCGGACGACGTTCCGGGCCAAGCGTATCCAGTGCCCGTTCTGCCTTGAGGAAGACGCCAAGAAACTGGACTACTTCACGGCGGAAAACGAGCCGGGCTATCAGGTTCATGTTTGCCGCTCGTGCAAGAGTTACATCAAAATAGCTGACTTCCGCGAATTTTTCGGCCGGGAGAGCATCCCCGCGCTGGACGATCTCGAATCCCTTCCCCTCGACATCGCCGCCCAGAACGAAGACTTCCACCGGGTTGCGCCTTCGGAATGGGGGCTGTAAGCCACACCTGCGCAAATAAGGCCGCACCGCCTGTTCCGCAAAACGGGTTGGCCGCAGCCACACGCGCGCAAATAGGGGATGAGCCCACGCATCCCTTTGAGCCTCGTGCAGCTTTGGGATGCGGGGCGTACATTGTGGAAAAGTATCCATTATGGGATGGATATTGTCATTTTTTCATATAATCAGGCGGCCTAGCTCCACTATTGTGGGGATGGGCCGTTTTTTGAGGGGCACGTCAAACCGGGGGATAGGCGGAGACATTCGCTGTTGCAATGAAAACTGTATTTCAACCATATGAAATTCAAAATGAATTTTTAGAAAATCATCAAAGGGGCGAATGCCGCGATAGGCGTCGCGCCGGAACGGGAAGGCGCGAGCTCATCGAAGGCCCACAACAGGAGCCGATGCGCCTCCATCCGGGCCAGATCCTTTTTAACCGAGCGAAGGCCGGCGGCACCACGAAAACCTTTTTCTTGACTCCGTCCGCGCCTCTCGTATCCTTTTGCGGGAACGCACGCGCCGTTTCGGAACAGGCGGGGGGGCGGGCGTTGTTCTTGCTATCCTCTTTCCCAAAGGAGCTTCCATGAATATCGCGCTGGTGGCGCACGACAACTGCAAAAAGGATTTGGTCCGGTGGGCGCGGGAGCACGTCAATGAGCTGAAAGGACATCGCCTGACCTGTACGGGGACGACCGGACGCCTCATAGACGCGGCGTTGCGCGAGCTGCTTGGTGACGAAAGCCCGTCGACTCCCGTGGAATGTTTGAAATCCGGGCCGCTCGGAGGCGATCAGCAGATGGGTTCCCGTATCGCGGAAGGCAAGATTGACGCCCTGATTTTCTTCTGGGATCCGATGTTGGCCCAGCCGCATGACGTGGACGTCAAGGCTCTGCTGCGTATTTCCAATCTGTATAACATCCCCACGGCTTGTAACGTTGCCACAGCGAACTGCCTTGTCTCGTCGCCTGCCTTCTTACAGGAACATCAATCGACATACGATTTTTCCGAATATACCGAGCGTTCGCTTCGTTAGGGCGGGATTTCCTTGGGGCGGTGCGGGCCGCCGCTTCCCGTGAGGCGTCTCAGAGGGGGTTCTCTGTGAGGCGCCTTGTCTTTTGGGGGACGTTGCTTTTGTGGAAGGCCTTGTCATGGTATAAGGTTGTTTTTGTTTCAGCAACATACTGAAAATAGATGCTTTTATCCAGTTTTTCCGCTGGTGGGCTCCATGATTGGGGAATTTTATTGGCTATTTCTTTGGAATTTCAAGAAATAAAGCATCAGCCGTTTTTATGGCACAGCGTTGTGGAAGACAGGATAGGGTGGAGGGGCTGACCCTCCATCCCCTCAGGTACCTCCCGCTGTACGGCTAGGTTGGCGGTTGCGGACAGCCCATCCCAATACCGGATATTTTTAGGGCGGCTCTGACATTCCCCTTTGCGGATCGCATGATCCATTAACCTATAGAGATATAATGAAAATAATGAAAAAAGATAGAAGATGACATTTTATATTATCTCATAATCTTAGTAATTATGTTAATTTATATACCTATCCCTTTGCTTAACTATACGGCAATACATACCTTTCAACATAACGAACTCCTTTGCCTTTCATGCCCCGCCTGTGCAAAAGCAGTTCCCAATATACAACAGCGTGGAGAGCCAAATTTAGAGTTAGGTTATACATCCTTATGAAAATTTCTTAGAATGATTTTCAATAGATTATATCTAATTGGCGACATTGCCTAAGGCTGTGTCATAGAAAATGGCTGATGTTTTTTTCCTTGAAGTTCCAAAGAAATAACCAACAAAATGCCTTGGCTATGGAGTCCGCCAAGGGGAAAACCGGGGAAAAAGGGTGCATAACCACCGACTTGTAGAGATGAAACAACCATATAAACAGAGCCTTTCTCAAAAACGGCAGGCCCCATACTCATCATGAGGGGCCTGTCTTTTTTGGGGGGCTGGTGGGCACGCATGCCGCTAGGGTTTTGGGTCAGGCGGCGGGGGTTATCGTTGCCTACGGGATTTACGCGATGCCTTGTTTTTCTTTGTTGGTAATGATGGTTGGCTGTCCGGTTGCCGCTTGGCGGGGACAACGGCGGATACGGGGGAAGCGGCAGGGGAGGCCGGCGCGTCTGCCCCGAACTCCGCAATGAAAATTTGCCAGACGGTCACGAACAGTACGGCGAGCGTGGGCCCCGTGACGAAACCGTCCATGCCGAAAAAGACGAATCCCCCCAACGTGGACAGCAACACGAGGAAGTCCGGTAACTTGGTGTCCCGGCCGACAAGCAGCGGGCGGAGAATATTGTCGGCGAGGCCGATCACGGTGGAGCCGTATACCAGCAGGATGCCGCCGTCCCAGTAATTGCCCGTAAGCAAAAGGTAGACGGCCACGGGCCCCCAGACGAGCGCCGCGCCCACAACCGGGATCAGCGCCAGTGCCGTCATGACCACGCCCCACAGGAGCGCCGCGTGGATGTCGAGGAACCAGAAGATGACCCCACCGAGCGCGCCTTGCGCTGCGGCAACGAGGAGGCTGCCTTTCACCGTCGCCCGCGTGACTTCGGCAAACTTGCGGAAAAGCAGCTTTTCGCGGTGATCCCCGAAGGGCAGGGCCTTGATGAGGAGTTCCTGTATCTTGGTGCCGTCCATGAGCAGGAAGAAAGCAATGTAGAGGACGAGCGCCAAGTTGGTCAGGAATCCCAAGGTGTTCTCGCCCAAGGTAACGGTATTTTTGGCGAGGAAGCTGCTGGCGGAAAGGGCCGCTTTGGTCAGGAGGCTTTTGATGCGTTCAAGATCGTACCCGGCGTAGTGGAGCCAGTCCTGAAGGAACGGATAGGAATCTTTGATCCGGTCGATGTAACCGACAAAGGAATTTTGATCGGCGTGCAGCCTTTGGTAGAGGAGGGTTGCCTCGACAATGCAGTTATAGAGGATGTACGAGAGAGGAATGATGATGAGGACGAGGCAGAGAAGAATAGTTATGAGTGATGAGAGGATACGTCCCATACGCCATTTTTCGGAAATGGTTCTGTAGACGGGATGGAAAAGGATGCCGATTGTCGCCGCCCAAAAAATGACGTCGAAGAAGGGCAGCATCATCCAGAGAAAAAGGGCCGTAACCCCGATAAGCAGGGCCAGAAAGGAGCAGTCTTCCGTTTTCCGATTGGCTGTCAGCATAATCTCACAAGGGTTGGGGTGACTGGGGCGGGCGGAAAAGCCGCCCGTACGGAGGGGAACCCGATGTATTTTTCTTTATTGCTGGCAAGAGGTCAATCCGTGAAACGGCAATGCACGTTGCAGGGGCCCCGGCGCAAATCCCGTTCGGAAACAAGGAAGGCTTTGTATAGTTTGTGGTTGTTTTATCTTCACAGTGCGGTGAAAATACAGCCTTTTTATCCGGTTTTCCCCTTGGCGGGATCCACGGCTAAGGCGTTTTTTCCAGCTATCCATTTGGAATTTCAAGGAAAAAAGCATCAACCATTTTCTATAACACAGCCATAAGGAAAGGCTGTGTACCGGGTATAGCTATTCTCGTAATGTGACAATAGTTGCCATTCAAAAGCCCTATTAGGAATCTGGTTTGTGTATGCGAAAGGGATGCCGCTTGTTCATTATTTTTGTCTCAGCAGGTACGTGATTCATATCTTTTACGCATCCTCTGGATCGGCGGAGCGGGATAAAGGTTTTGGCTGCGTCTTCCCCTCTACAATAAACAATAAAATGGCGCATGATGGACTCAGAGTCCAGTGATACCTTCAGTGTCGGCAGAGTTGCCTCCGTTTCCTTTGCAAAAGGCTGTGCCCCAGAAAATGGTTGATGCTTTTTTCCTCGAAATTCCAAAAGGATAACCAGAAAAACGCCTCGGCTATGGATTCAGCCAAGGGGAAAACTGGAGAAAAAGCCTGTCTTTTCACCGTGCTGTGGAGATGAAACAACCACACACTATGACAGAACCTTTTCAGTACGCCTGACAACAAAGGGGATGGGAAAGATTCCCATCCCCTTTCTGTGAAGAGGCCAAGCCGAGAGCAGTCGGATTTCCGGCCCGTTCAGCCGACGAGCTTGGCGTAGTCTGCGGCGGAGATGCGCCCGCCCTCATCGGCGTTGTCGGGTTTGATGCGGAGGAGCCAGCCTTTACCATAGGGATCGTCATTGAGGAGTTCTGGGGTATCGGCGAGGCTGTCGTTGATCGCTGCGATTTCGCCGGAGATAGGGCTGATCGCGTCGGAGGTGATTTTTACAGACTCGATGGAGGCGCAGGAGACGCCCTGTTTGAAATGGTCGCCCACGGCGGGGAGGTCCACGAAGATGATGCCGCCGAGTTGATCTTGCGCGTAGTCGGTGATGCCCACAAGCATGGTGCCGTCGGCTTCGGGCTTGGCCCACAGGTGTTCGGCGTGGTACGTGCGGTCGTCGGGATAGGTGAGGCTCATCGCTTTTCTCCTTTGAAGATTGTTATGCTTCGGTCACGCTTACACGGGGGGCACGGATGGCGGCGGGGAGGATTTCGTCCAGTGTGGGGTGCCCGAACATGACTTCATGCAGCTTTTCGGGGACATATTCGCCGACCATGAGCAGTTGCGCCACGGTGACGAGGTGGGAGACGCCGTGCCCGACGGCGGCGATGCCCGCGATGACGTCGCCGTCCCAGACCACCTTGACGAAGCCGCCGGAAGCGCCCGCGGCCTGCGCGATGGGATTCAGGGTCAGCGGGGCCTGCGACACGGAGACGGCCTTTCCGGCGGCGAGCAGGGCCTTGGCGGTCTGTCCGACGCGCATGACTTCGGTGCTGCCGTAGATGCAGGACGGCACCGGGCCAGGCACATACGCGCCATGCTCCTGCCCCAAAATCCGGCGGGCGACATATGCGCCCTGATGATCGGCTGCATGGGCCAGCAGTGTAAGCCCGTTCACGTCGCCGATGGCGTACACGCCTTCGGCGGCCAGCAGGCGTTCATCCACTTCCACGAAGCCCCGGCGTTCCAGCGCGCAGCCTGCCTTTTCGCAGCCGAGCCCGGCGGTGTTTGGGGTCCGGCCCACGGCGACCAGCGCCTTGGAGGCGGTCAGCACCCGGCCGTCGCCGAGAGTCAATTCGGCCTGCCCGTCCTTGGTGACCAGCGATTTCGCCATCACGCCCGCGATGCAGGTACGGCCCGCCTTGCCCAGCGTGCGATCCAGTTCCTTTGCGATATCGTTGTCTTCCGTAGGCGCGATGTGCGGCGCGGCTTCCACGATGGTCACCTTGGTGCCCATCAGGCCGAAGAAATCGCCGAGTTCGAGGCCGATGGCCCCGGCGCCCACGATGATCAGGCTTTCGGGCACCTCAGGGAGGTTCAGGATGCCGGTACTGTCGAGCACGGCTGCGCCGTCGGGAGCCAGCCCAGGAAAAGATGCGCTGGACGAACCGCAGGACAGGATGATGTCGTCAGCCGTCAACATTTCTTCTTCAGCTTCAGAGCGGATCGCTACGTACCCTTTTCCCGCGATGACGCCGTGTCCCTGATACAGGGTAATCCCCGCGGCGGTCAGGGCTTTGGCGAGGGCCTGGCTCGATCCCTTGATGAAGCGGCCCACACGGGCCTGCAACGCCTTGTAGTCGATGTCGATGCCTCCCTTCATGGTTCGCAGGCGTTCCTGCGCCTTGAGCATCGCGAGCGGAGCCGTCGCGCCGAGCAGCATCTTGGTGGGGATACAACCGCAGTTCAGGCAGGTGCCGCCCCAATGGTTGTCCTCAATGATCGCGACCCGTTTGCCGCCCGCCGCCAGTTCCTTCGCCGCCGTCGTGCCGCCGGGGCCGCCGCCGATAATGAGTACGTCGTAGTGCATGAGTTGCCTCGCTTTGGAGTTGGGGCGTTACCCGCTTATCAAAAGGGTATGGAAGGAGAGGCGGACGCGACGCGCCAGCCGGACCTTCCCCAAATCCCGTCGCCCAGTTTTTCCTAAACAGAGACAATCCGGGAAAACAGCCGACAGGGATCCGATGAGGTTAAAAGCAGTTGAAGAGGGGGGAAGGGGAGTTTTCTCCAGAAAGTTTCCCTTCCCCTGATTCACTTTCCTATTTCTGAATATCGGCCTTGAACAGAAATTCGCGGGACGCGGAGCGGTACTTGAGCAGCATGGGATCGGTCACGGGCTCAAGGCCCTGCATACCCTGAGGCATATCGGGCGTCACGGACGCGATGGCATAGGGAAGCTGATGGTCGCCGCAGGCGTCGAAGACCATGCGGGCTGCTTCCCCGGCTTCGTCGCGGCTCGGCCAGCGCGCACCGCCGTCCCCGGGGATCGGCGCGGCGAGGAAGCGGATTTCATGATTCGGGAACGCCTTGACCTGTTCGATGGTCTTGGCAAGCTCCTCCTTGGAAGGCGCCGCACCGAACAGGGTTTCGTACACGGAGGCCGGGCCGTGGATGTTGAGCTGGATCTTGGCGAGCACATCAAGGCCGGCGAGCCGTTCGAGCAACGCCGGGTTGCGCCCGTCCGTCTGCATGCAGACCGTGAGCCCGCCCTTGGCGAGCTGCTGCACCAGCTCGACGAAATGTTCCTCCTCGGCGGCGGGGCACTGCGAAAGATAGAGGCCGGAAATCCAGCCGTGCAGGAGATCGCTGCGCGTCACCGCGCCTTCGAGCGCATGGCCGGACAGCAGATAGGCGATGATTTCGCCGGACCCTTGTTTGATCACCGTGCCGTCATCGAACAGCGGGAACTCCACGCCTTCGGGATTACGGTAGATGGCCTTGCGGTTGGCACGGTAGAAGGCGTTGAAAGTCGGGGCGTCGGCCTTGAAATCCACCGCGTCATAGGCGATCCGGCGTTCGGCGAGAAAACCCTTGACGATTTTGCACCGCAGGCAGTCCGGTGCCGTATACAATGTGATGCTCATGGCTGCTCTCTGAAAAGAGACGGGGAAAGCTCCCCGCCTCGGGTTGTCTTGTTACTTGTCGGTCGGGTCTTCCACGGAAGCCACGCACAGGGCGTTGCTGCCTTCGTACGGGACGCACCCTTCAACGCTCACTTCCTTGTCGCGATCACCCAGGGCGGCGGCGCCGGGGACGCGGAAGGTGGCAACGTCCAGCGGCCTGATGGGGGTTTCGGCGGGCTTGGCGGCCTGCGGGACCCATTCGTACGGAACGCGGTAGGCGCGGTAGGTCATGTTCATGGGGACGAACGTGCCCTTGTAGGGAGAAATGAATTCCCACACGATCTTGTGGTCGGGCGTCACTTCAAAGACGCGGCCGTCGGAACCTTCGGTGATCAGCGTGTTGCCGTTGGGCAGGCGCTGCATGCCGCTGATGAAGGGGCTGTAGAAGCGGTTGCTGTCCATCGGTGCGAGGAAACCGGCTTCGCTTGGGGTGTATTGCCACACGATTTTCATGGCCACGGGGTCGATTTCCAGCACGCGGGAATAGTCGCGCAGCGCCGCCTTGACGCCGGTGGGGGCGCCGGGGTTCGGCACGTCATAGCCGCCCCACCCGCCGTTATCGAACACGAGGATGTTGCCGCCGCCGGGCAGGGTATGCGGGATCATATGCGCGTGGTGCTGCCCGATGATCCAGCCGATGGCCTTGGCTTCGGGGCTGTTGTCATAATCGGGGCCGAGCTTCCACACGATCTTGCCGGTCGCCTTGGAGATGATGAAGATGATGTTGGCTTCGCGTCCGTCCACGATGATGTTGTCGGGATGGAAGCGTTCGTCGCCCGCGTCATACCACTTGTTCGGGCCGAGCACGGACATGGAGTTGATGTGCATCCAATCGCCCATGCCTTCGGGCTGTGTGGGGCGGTAGTTGGGGTTGCGGGCGAGGGTGTTCTTGGGGCCTTCGCGGAAACCCATTTCGTCGAAATGCTCGTTGCAGTTCCATTCCCACACGATGTCGCCATCCCAGTCCACTTCAAGGATCACGTCGTCGAGGAGCTGCTTGTCGGAAATTTTGGGATTACGGGCGTTGCGGTGTGCGAGGATGAGGGTGTTGCCGGAGTCGGTCTTGGGTTCCATGCCGGGCGCGTAGTAGCCGGTGGTGCTGCCCTCGCGCTGGAAGTCGTGATGGTAACGGGCCATCCAGCGGCCGGGGATGCCGGGATCGTCGATGTATTCGTTGCGATCGAACTTCCACACGATGTTGCCGTCCCAGTCCACTTGAATGACGTCAAGGCCATCCTGCACGCTGTACTTGCCGCTGCGGCGTCCGCGGCTGGTCATCAGATAGCCGCCGGGGAAAATCTTGTTGGGCATGCCGTGGACGCCCTTCCAGACGTTCACTTCGCGGCCGTTCATATCCATAAGTACGGCGCCGACTTCCTGCGCCTGAAAGATCGTGAAACCGTTCCAGCATTTTTCAGGATCGTATACGGTAACGCCGGTGGGATAGATAGTCGGATGACCCATAACTGACTCCTTGATTTCGCTGTGATGGGAGAGAATGCCTCTTCGTATGACCGGACGCTAGCACCGGTCCGGGGGGCGGCGCTGTTGCGTTTGTTACATTTGACGCAAAAGAATGCGTTTCAAGCCTCATGTCGGCCTGAAACGCATCAATCATGGTGTGTTCACATCCTTTTCGGAAGGCTGTGTTATAGAAAATGGTTGATGCTTTTTTCCTTGAAACTCCAAAGGGATAACCGGAAAAATGCCTCAGCCGTGGAGCCCGCCAAGGGGAAAACCGGAAAAAAGGCTGTATTTTCATCGCACTGTGGAGATGAAACAACCATAAACTATGACAGAGCCTTTCGGAAAATACGGGGCAAAGGGGCCCCGAACGGTTTCTCCACACACGTCCGTACAGGGCCTTCCATAGGGAAACGCCGCGGGCTTACCTCATCGCCAGTTCCAGAAAACGATCCATATCAAGGATGTATACCTCGTCCTTGGCATACGGCCCGATGATGGATTCCTTCTCCAGTTCGCGCAACGCCTTGTTCAGGGTCACACGGTGAACGCCGAGCAGGTTCGCCAGTTCCTGTTGGTTCAGGCCCGGCGAAACGCACGGCGCGTTGTCTCCGTCCCGCACCCGCAGCCGTAGGAACCGGCAGATGCGCGAGGGCAGCTCCTCAAGGCTCAGGCTGACCGACTGATTGCACAGCACGCGGACCTTGGAGGCCAGCGATTGCAGCAGTGCCAGCGTCAGTTCCGGGTAGTGGGGGATGATCTCGTGCCGTACGCAATCCTGTGAAAAAGCGTACACTACGCAGTCCGTTGCCGCTACGATGGAACTGTGCGCGGGCACCTCGTCGAAAAATGGGGTTTCGCCCGTGACGCCCCCCGCGGTCATGCACATGAGGATTTTTTCCCGACCGTCCAGCGTCGTCCGCATCAGCCGCACTTCGCCCTGATACAGAAAATACAGGTACGCGCCCTCTTGCCCGCCGTGCATGATCTCGGATCCCTTGTGGAAGATCAGGCGGTTGCCGAGATGGAGCACCTGCCGCCACACGCCCGCTTCGGGGGGAATGTGGGTAAATTCTATCAGTTTCGCTTCGTTCGTCTCCACATCTGCTCCTTGTCTGCGGCTCACCTCCCCCTTTACGGATATGCCCATTGTCACTCAGGGGAAAGCATTTTTACAACAGCAGATTATACACTCTTTTGCGCTACAGCAACGCATTTCCTTCCTGCCGTACCGGTCTTTTTCGACGTCGGGGCGATAAAAAAACGTTTCTTTGAGAAAAATGTAGCAACCGTTACATCATGCCTTTCCCCTTCCCGTTAGAGTCTCCTTAAGTTTTCAGTCAACCCTCTGAAGGAGAAGAGGCATGAGTTCGCCAACCCTGGGAGCACGCGGAACGCTGGCAGTGAAGTGGATCATATCCATTGCGATCCCCATTATCGTCTATTTCCTCATTCCCATAGACGGTCAGGCCGTTACGTATGAGATGGCCATGTTCCTCGCCATCACCACGTGGGCGGTCTGCATGTGGGCGATGGACGCCATGAACGAAGTCGCCGTGGGGCTTGTCCTCCCGGTGCTGTACATCGTCCTGTGCGGCGTGAAGCAGCAGGTGGTGTATTCGCCGTGGCTCTCGGAAGTGCCCATCATCGTCATCGGCGGGTTCGCGCTCGGCAAGATTCTCCAGGAAACGGGCCTCGGCAAGCGCATCGGCCTGGCCTGCGTGCGCTGTATGGGCGGCAGCTTCGTCGGCACCCTCATTGGTATCACCCTCGCCGTTTCCATCGTCGCCCCGCTCGTTCCGGCCATCACCGGCAAGGCCGCGATCTTCTGCGCCATCGGCATCAGCCTGTGCGACGCGCTGGACTTCAAGCCCAAGAGCCGCGAAGCCACCGCCGTCATCCTGACCTGCTGCCTCGCCGTGGCCTCGACCAAGCTGTGCTACCTTACCGGCGGCGCGGATCTCGTGCTCGGCATGGGGCTCCTGCACAAGGTTTCCGGCATCAACACCGCCTGGATGGAGTACGCGATCCACAACTTTCTGCCGGGCATGCTCTATACCGCCATGTCCGTCGGCCTCGTGATGCTCATCCTGCCTTCCAGAGTGGATCGGCAGGCCCTGCGCGCGACCCTTCAGATCAAGTATCAGGAACTCGGCCCGGTCACGCCCGAACAGAAGCGCGCCGCCCTGCTCATGCTCGCCACCCTCATCCTGCTCGCTACAGACAAACTGCACGGGGTGGCCGCCGGTCTGGTGCTCATCGGGATCACCTTCGTGGCCTTCCTGCCCGGCGTCCGGCTGCTCGACGGCCCCAAGTTCAGCAAGATCAACTTCGCGCCCCTGTTCTTCATCATGGGCTGCATGACCATCGGCAGCGCGGGCGGCTTTCTCAAGGTCACCGGCTGGATCGCCGGCATCACCCTGCCTTATCTGCACGGCATGAGCGATACCCTCGCGGGGCTCGCGGCCTATATCCTCGGCGCGGGAGCCAACTTCCTCCTGACCCCGCTCGCCGCGACCACGACCATGACCTCGCCGCTCGTGGAACTCGGCATGCAGATGAAGATGGATCCGCGCGTGTTGTTCTATTCCTTCCAGTACGGCCTCGACAACTACATCTTTCCCTATGAATACGCTGTCATCCTGTATTTCTTCAGTTCCGGCTACATGCTGTTCAAGGACATGCTCAAGGTGCTCGCGGCCCGCATGATCCTGACCGGCGTATTCCTGTTCTTCATCGCCATCCCCTTCTGGAAGATGGTCTTGTAACGTCCTTCAGGGGAGCAGGGAAGGGGTTCCTGTTCCCCACGCCAACACCAGCCCCCTAGGGAGGGGGAGAGGAGAAAACGGTATGTGCAAGCTCACCTCACTGGCTACGGCCCTGTTGTCCCTGTTCCTGCTTTGGGCCCCGGCGAACGCCTACGAGGCCATCAACGGCCCGCTCGGCCTGCTGTCCTACGACAAGGCGAAAGCCTACGATGGCTATACGCTGTTCACGCCCCACACCAAGGTATCCTCGTGGATTGTGGACAAGGTTCCGAATCCCGGCAGCAAGACCACTTATCTCATCGACATGGAAGGAAACGTCGTCCACACATGGAAACACGACAACGCCGCCTTCTACGCGGAACTGCTGCCCAACGGCAATCTCCTGCGCGCTGAAAAGATCGCCGGAAGCCCGGTGAACTTCGGCGGCTGGTACGGTCTGCTCCGCGAATATACGTGGGACGGCAAGGTAGTTTGGGAATACAAGGTCAGCAACTCGAGGCAGATCGCCCATCACGGCTTCGACCGTCTGCCCAACGGCAACACCGCCATCCTGATCTGGGAAAACAAGACCTACGACGAAGCCCTCGCCAAGGGCCGCGATCCCAAGGACCCCGCCCTCAGCCGCAACGGTATGGCCGCGCCCGGACAAGGCCCCGACGGGCAGCCTCTTCAAGGCATCTGGCCCGATGCGATCATTGAGGTGACGCCCAAGGGGGAAATCGCATGGGAATGGCATGTGTGGGATCACATCGGCACCGGCCCCGATCAGATTGATATCAACTGGCATCTGCCCCTGAGCATGGGCTATTTCGCCCGCGCCGACTGGACGCACTGGAATTCCGTCCGCTACAACCCCAAGACCGACCAGTACGCCGTCAACTCGCGCGACTTCGGGGAAATCTACATCATCGACCGCAAGACCAAGAAGATCGTCTGGCGTTTCGGCAACCCCGCCGCCTATGGCATGGGCAAGGCTCCGTCCGGCTATCATGACGACGGCGATCAAATTCTGTTCGGCTCCCACGATGTGGAATGGCTGCCCAACGGCAACCTCTCCATCTTTAACAACGGCACGCACCGCCCCAGCGCCAACCGCAGCACGGTGATGGAGATCAACCCCGCCACCAATCAGGTGGTGTGGCAGTATCAGACCAAGGATCACAACAGCTTCTACTCCGACTTCCAGTCCTCCGCCCAGAAGCTGCCCAACGGCAACTGGCTGGTGACCTCTACCAACAACGGGCACCTCTTTGAAGTCACTCCCGACAAGCAGATCGTCTGGGAATACGTCAATCCCATTTCCGTGGATGACAAGCCTTACTGCGTGAAGCGCGACGACGCCCCCGAAAATCAGGTGCACCGCGCCTACCGCTACGGCAAGGACTTCCCCGCATTCGCAGGCAAGGATCTGAAGCCGCAGGGCAAGCTCGCCGCCGGATGCCCCGACTGGTACAAGCTCATGGAATACAAGCCCGCCCCCGGCTACGGCCCTGTCAAGAAGTAACCCCTCGGACATGCGCGCCTGAACGGCGGCAGGCCCCGGCTTTACCCCAAGCCGGGGCTTTTTCGTGGGCGGCGTTCGGCCTTGGAGGCGATCATGGAGTCGTGCCTGTAGGAGAATCGCCTCAAGATTACGGATACGGTGAGGCCGCAGCCGAGAGTCCCGCCGCGCACGGACAGTGTTTTGTCAGTCCCCTCACAGCTCAACCTACGGAGTCCCATCGCGCACGGACAATTTCACCTGCTTAACATGGTTCGCAAACTTGCCTGTCTGTGAGCTTGGCACAAAAGGCCCTGTCATAACATGTGGTTGTTTTATTTCAGCAGTATGCTGAAAATAGAGGCTTTTTCTCCCATTTTTTCCGCTGACGGATTCCTTGATTGGAGCATTTTATTGGTTACTCCTTTGGAATTTCAAGAAAGAAAGCATCAACCGTTTCCTATGACACAGTCATACGAAAAGGAGTGCCGCATCTTACTCGATACATTGGAGTCATTCCGTGCCGTTCCTTGAACTTCTTGCTTTGGCTGTAACTCTTGCCATAGATGCACTTGCCGTATCCATTGCGGCGGGCATCACCTTGGTTAAAACCAGTTTTTCCCAGTTGTTGCGTATGCCTCTGGCCTTTGGTCTGTTTCAGGCTATTATGTCGGTAACAGGGGGGCTCGGTCTCAGCGTCGACATTTTATCGAGCGATGGGAGCACTGAATTGCCTTTACCCTGCGGGCTTTCGTTAGTCTGAGTATGTTGTGCGAAGCCTTTTTCGGGAAAGAAGAAAATGTTGAAGCAAAGGATACTGCATCGGGTCTAATTTGCCTCTTTTTGCCGTGGCGACCAACATTGATACTATATAGGTAAATTGATAAAAATATCCGCTTCGTGAGCTTTATCCAGCATAGCCCGCAAGTCACCCCTGAGGATACATCCCCGTAGGATACCCTCCATGTGCTTACAGGCAAAGCAAATGGCACAGCCTGTTGTATACCGCAGCTCCCGCAAGTGGATAAGTTTAGTTTTTGCCCCTTTGAGCTGAGCACCTGATACTACCTGTTCTAAGAGTTTGCCAGTATTGTTATGTTTTCGTGGGCTTCCAATTATTCCAAAAAGTTTTATAATGATTCTTTAATTTTGAGTTTCATGCTATGATATATAGCCATTAAATTTTTTTATGCCTATGCCTATTTTTCTATCTTTATTGTTACTTTTTCTACTAACGAAGTATAGTTATTTTTTCTTTCTCATTACTCAAAATTTTATTCGATAACAGGATAATAGTATTTTTCTTACTACCGAGCTAGGTACTGTCTCTAAAAAAACTGCATTTTCATCGTGTTAGCGTTTTACTGTTTTGTATGGGCAGACACGACATCACAGATGAAAAGTGGGCTATAATCCGGCCTATACTGGCAAAGGGCAGTACTGAAAACAGAGGCCGGAAGCGTAAGGATAGCCGCCTGATGTTCAACGCCATTCTGTGGATCATGAAAACAGGAGCGCCTTGGCGGGACTTACATCTGGAGTCCGGGCCTTGGAAAACGGTACATAAACGCTTCCTTAAATGGGTTCAACTTGAGGTCTGGGATAACATCCTTAAGATGTTGTCCGTAAACGCAGATCCTGAATCCATTATTATTGATGCTGCCTCTATTAGGCTACACCAAACAGGCGCAAAAGGAGACGGTTCAATCAAGGAGAGTGGCCGCAGTAAAGGCGGATTAACCACTAGGTCGTGTCGGTATTTGATATATAATTATTTGATATTATCAAAAATATTTTTTGTAACTTAAAAATAGTTTAATAATTTCAATATATTATATAATTAACGACACAATCCAGGACTCACGCCGTAGTAGATACCCTTGGCAGCCCTTTGCGCATTCATCTCACCGCAGGCAATGTAAACGGCATTGTTCCTGCGTGTAGCTTGATGGAGGACTTACCGGCAGACAAGCTCCTTGTGGACAGGGCTCATGATGCCAATAAACTGCTCGCGTCGGCGGAACACCGAAACCATGAAGCGGCCATTCCTCGCATGCCTGGCAGACTGATCTAACGAGAGTGCCACGCACATGCGTATAAAGAACGTCATCTTGTTGAATGTTTCTTTGCCAAGCTAAAATCATTCCGCAGGGTTGCTGCTCGATATGATCAACTTGCCGTAACGTTTAAAGCGGCTGTCATACTCGCCGTATGCCTCATTTGGCTGCAATAAACTCTTTAGAGACGGCCCCTAGGGGATTTTCGAGGCCGCTTTCAGGAAAACCCCTGATACCTTCCATGCCGCCGCTCCGTTAGAACATCATTATGTGGAAAAAAGAACGTGCCGTCCGGGCACGCCACGAGGAGCGAACAATGGACAGAAAGGTATTCTACAACGGAACTATCCTGACCATGCAGGCCGAAGGGCATACGGTTGAGGCCGTGTATACCATTGGCGACAGGATTGCCGCAATCGGGAACCGTGACGACGTGTTCAGCCAGATCACGGACGACACCGAACGTATTGACCTTGAGGGTAAGACCCTTATCCCCGGCTTCATCGAGTCCCACGCACACGTCACCGACTGGGCGGAATGCGAATTCCTCCAGTTCACCTGCTACCATATCAAGGACATCGCCGAGCTTCAGGACATGATCCGCGAGAACGCCAAGACCAAAAAGGCAGGCGAATGGGTCATCGGGTACGGCTACAACGACAGTATGGTCGCCGAGATGCGGCATCTGGAGCGTGCGGATATTGATGCCGCCTGCGCCGACCATCCGGTCTTCGTCATGCACGGCAGCGGGCACCTCGCCTATGTCAATACAAAGGCGCTGGAGCTCTGCAACATCCATGCGGATACGCCGATCCCCGAAGGCGGGCAGGGCGAAATCCACCTCGGCGCGGACGGCCTGCCGAGCGGCCTGCTCATCGGGCAGGCGTACAACCTCGCCTTGAGCGCCATCCCCAAGTACACCATTGAGGAATACAAGGGCGCATTCCGCAAAGGCATCGCCGCCGCCAACGCCAAGGGCGTATGCAGCATCGGGGACGGCTCCATCGGCTACATGGGCAACCAATGGCAGATCCTCCGGGCCTTCCATGAGCTGGAAAAGGAAGGCGGCCTCAACCTGCGCCTTTACCTCGTGATCATGGATTACGGGTACATCCCCTTCATGGAAGGCGGGCTGGTGACAGGTTTCGGTTCGGAAAGCCTTCAGCTTGGCTCCATCAAGCTGCTGCTCGACGGCTCCATTCAGGGCCGTACCGCCAGCGTCAAGGAACCCTACCTCGGCACCGATGAGAAGGGCCTCCTTCACCATACCCCTGAAGACTTACAAGCCCGTGTGGAGCGCTATCACCGGGGCGGGTGCCAGATTGCCATCCATACCAACGGCGACAACGCCATCGAAGAAGCCATCAACGCCATTGAGAAGGCACAGGCGGCCTATCCCCGCCCGGACGCCCGGCATATGCTCATCCATTGCCAGATGGCGTCAGAGGAACAGCTTGACCGCATGGCGAAGCTCGGCATCATTGCCAACTTTTTTGTCGGGCACGTGCATGTATGGGGCGATCTGCACCGTGACATGTTCATCGGCGAACGTGCGCTGCGCATGGATCCGGTCGCCAGCGCCAAGAAGCGGGATATGCCGTTTTGCCTCCATACCGACCTCCCGGTGACGCCCCTTGATCCCATCCTCAGCATGTACGCCGCAACCGCCCGCCGTACCAAGAGCGGGAAGATCCTCGGTGAGGATCAGCGTATTTCCGTTTACGACGCCCTGCGTGCATGGACTGTAAACGCCGCGTATTCGATGTTCGGCGAAACGGTGAAGGGGAGCATCCGGGAAGGCTATCTCGCCGACCTCGTCATCCTGTCCCAAAATCCGCTGGAAACGGCCCCTGACGACCTCTTGGACGTGCAGGTTATGCAGACCATCGTCGGCGGCAAGACCGTATACCGCGCCTAACCCACACAGGAGCCTATCATGTCGAATTTACTCAAGTATATGCGCCTGTTCGCGCTCGGCATCACCTTCTCGTCGTCCATGGCCCTGCCGTATGTGCAGATCAAGTTTTACGACGTGTTCCGCGAGGCGACCCAAGCCAGCAACAATGAACTCGGCCTGCTCATGACTATTTTCACCGCGGTCAGCATGGCCCTGTATATCCCCGGCGGCGTGCTCGCGGATCGTGGTTCCCCAAAGAAGCTCCTGCTCCTTTCGTTGATCATGATGTGCGGCCTGAACGCCTACTTTGCTTTCCATACCTCCTACGGCGCGGCACAGCTCATCTGGGCGCTGCTCGCCATTGCCGCAAACACGATCCAGTGGCCCACGCTGATCAAGGCTATCCGCGACACCGGCAGCAGTGAGGAACAGGGCCGCATGTTCGGCACGTTCTACGGTACCACCGGCATCTTCTCGTCCATCATCGGGTTCGTGGGCGCCTGGATCTACTCCAGCGGTTCGAGCAACATCGAAGGCTTCCACCTCATGCTCCTCGGACAGTCGGCGTTCTGTGCCTTGGCCGCCATCGCCGTCGGCTTCTTCGTCGAGGACAAGACCCCGTACAACAACGATGTCCCCGCACCGAAGGAAAACCCCTTCAAGAGCGCGGTGACGGTCATGAAGCTCCCCGCCGTGTGGATGATGGTCGTCCTGATCTTCTGCGGCTACGGCATGTACATCGGCATCACCTACATGACCCCGTACACCACCAACGTCCTCGGCGCGTCCATCGCTTTCGGCGCCGTGCTCGGAACCATCCGCGCCTTTGGCCTGCGCGTCCTGACAGGGCCCTTCAGTGGCTATATTTCCGACAAGATGGGCTCCGCCGCAAAGATCCTTGCCATCTGCTTCGTGATCATCATCGGCATGCTGTTCGTCATCCTCTCCCTGCCCAAGGGCACGTCAAACGCCGTGATCATCCTGCTCACCATGATGTTCAGCTTCTTCGGGCTCGTTATCTACACGACCATGTTCGCCTGCATGGAAGAAGTCAGTATCCCGCCCCAGTACACCGGCATTGCCGTCAGCGTGATCAGCCTCCTCGGTTACCTGCCCGACGGCCTGTTCCCGCCCCTGTTCGGCCACTGGCTCGACGTGTACGGCAATCAGGGCTACTCGGTCATCTTCTACTTCCTCGCCGGCATCAGCCTTCTTGGGTGCTGCGTCGCTATCCTCATCTACCGCAAGGGGCGCGCGCTCCGTTCAGGCCCGAAGGGGGCTAAGGCCTAGGCCCGCATTGGAAAGGGAGGAAAACTTCAGGAAGGATTTTCCTCCCCCCCTCCATTTGAAAAGGTTTTGACGTTATCGAATCCTTGACGGCGGGCCTGCCTCTTTATTGACGGCATAAGAAAATGGCCTGTTATAGTATGTGGTTGTTTCATCTCCACAGTGTGGTGAAAATACAGCCTTTTTCTCCGGTTTTCCCCTTGGCGGGAACCACGGCCAGGGTATTTTGCCGGTTATCCCTTTGGAACTTCAAGGAAAAAAGCATCAACCATTTTCTATAACACAGCCAAGAAAATACAAAATCCCTACACGGCAAACGCCCGGATGCTTTTCCCTCTACATCCGGGCGCTTGCCGTGCGGCTGATGAAGTGCAGAAAAAACGCCTCGGCTGATGGCGAGAACATGGCGCATGGGAAAGAACCCATCCTTTCACTCCCTTAACCCTTCAAGCATCAGTTGAAGCCTCTTCCCTTCCCCGTGCAACCGACACTTCCGACACAATCGGAGAGCCCTTGTCCGGCACGGGCCGGAGAGCGGAGCGGTTGGCCCGTGCCGGACAAGGGCGCCCTGAGGGGGGCTGGGGGGAATCATTCCCCCCAGCGGGGTCAAGGGGCAGCGCCCCTTGCAGCCGGAGGCACACTACCCGCGCAGCGCGGCGGCGTCCCAAACCACGGTGATGACGGTTCCCTTACCGGGCTCCGAATCGATGGTCAAAACGCCGGAACTGAGCTGTGCCCGCTCGCGGAGGCTCTTGAGGCCAAGGCCGGACTTTACGCTTACGTCGGCGAGTTTCTCCGCGACTGAAAACCCCTTGCCGTCGTCACTGATGACGAGCCGGAGGGCGTCGCCGTCCATGCCGAGGGAAACGGAGGCGCGGGTTGCCCCGCTGTGCTTGACGATGTTGCTGAGGGCTTCCTGAATGATGCGGAAGATTACGATGGGCAGATTCGGCGGCAGCTTCTCCTCGTCGGGCGCAATGGAAAGCTCGATGGGCATGTGCGCGAAAACACGTTCATATTCTTCGCAGAAGTCCGCGATGGTGGCCTCAAGCCCAAGCTCAAGCTGAGGCGGGCGGAGCTCGTTCTGGATGCGCCGGAGATGGGTCGCCAGCTTCTTGACCAATGAAACCGAGGTTGAAAGCGTGTCGCAGATGTCCGGCTGGAGTTCGTGTCCGGGCAGGGAACGCACGGAGCGCAGGGAACGCTCAATGCCGAACTTGATTGCGCCGAGCGTGGCCCCGATGTTGTCGTGCAACTCGGAGGCAAGCTTGAAGCGTTCGCTCTCCTGCGCCATGAGGAGCTTTTCCGAAAGCGCCTTGAGTTCGCATGTGCGCTCGGCAACCTGCTTTTCCAGATTTTCGTGGGAATGGAGCAATTCCCGCTCGTGCTTCTCAATCTCCGAAGTAAAGTACCGTACCGAGGAGGTCATTTCCGCCAGTTCGTAGCGCACGGATTCGGGGAATGGCGTAGGGATGCGGTTCACCCGGTCAAGCATGCAGCGGTTCAGCCGCTTGATGGGGTCCACCACGTTGCGGACGATGGAGCGGTAGATAAACAGTGCGAGGAATACGGCAAGGAAGAAGGTCACCCCCACAGTGGCAACGATGACCGCGTAGCGTTCCGCGAGTGTCTTTTTTGATGCCTGAATGCTCGTCCATGCCTGTTGCGAAACGGCGTTAGCCGATTCGATAAGGCTGTTTGAGGTATATTGATGAGTGATCTTGAGGGCATCCAGCGTGCTTTCCAGCGCCGTGTATTCCTCATACAGCGCAAGAAGGCCGTCTTCCGCGAGGGCCATCGCAGCCGCATCGCTGGAGAGTTTTTTCAGGCGCCCGGAAAAGGGGCTGGACTCCGCCGAGCGCAGCAGCCGTTTGGCGTCGGTGCGGATTTCGCTTTTGAGGCGCAGGGAATAGGGCCGGTCATGGTGCATGGACAGCAGGAGCATGGCGGTGAGCAGATCGGAATAGGCGGTCTTCCAGGCGTTGAAGCCCGGATCGCCCGGCTTCATGCCTGAGGCGGACAACTCCCGTTCAAACTGGGGCAAGTCCGCATTGAGGGTGCGGATGCGCTTGACGAGCCGTTCCGTGTTGCGCAGATTGTCGATGCGTTGGGCGACGGCCCGGTTCGTATCCGCAAGGATGCTTTTCAATTCATTCAAGTTATTCTTTATCTTTTCTTTGATCCCCGGATCGACGGCAAGGGCTTCGAGGCTTTCCAGCACGTTTCCGGGAAAACGCCGGGCCTCGATTTCCTGTACGACTCCAAGGTGGACGAAACGGTCGCGGCACAGGATGCTGTCGTGAAGGATGCCTTTCGCCCACTCGCTTTCCTTGCTGATGTAGGAAGCGATGGCCATGTTGGGCAACGCGACGTTGACGGTTTCGTCCGCTTCTTCGGACAGCATTTTGAGGAGCTGGAGCAGCGAGATGAGGAACGCGCACAGCACGAGGCAGAACAGCCCAAGCAACAGGGCGATGCGGGAGGCGATGCTCTTGTTCATGAGGCTCATGGGCGTTTCCAGCAGGCTTCGTCCAATGGGGAAAGGACGCCGAAAGGCTGATCCGCGACGTGCAGGACGTTGCGGTTGCGGATCGTGGCGTAGGGGATGGTGCAGAGCCAGAGGGCGACGTGTTCGCGGGAAAGGCGCTCCTGAAGTCCGGCGTACAGCGCCTTGCGTCTTTCCGGATCCTTTTCGGCGGAGGCGGCGCGGAAAAGGGCGTCCACTTCAGGGTTGCTGTAATGGCTCATGTTCGACCACAGGATCGGCGTTGTGTTGGTCGCGTAGATGCGTTCAATGCCGATGGCGGGATCGTGCCAGCCGTACAGCTCGTCCATCGTCACGTCGAACGCGCCGCTTGTGACGCGGTTCGCCCATGAATCCGGGCCTTCCGCCGTGCGTATCCGAAAGTAGACGCCGATAGTCCTGATGAACTGGCTTTGCAGGTACTTGAGGATAGACAAAGAAAACTGGGCGGAAGGTTCATAATCGATTTCCACGGTGAAGCGGATGCCGTTTTCGTCGCGCGGATAGCCCGCACGGTCGAGGATACGGTTGGCCTCATCGGGATTGTAGGGCGTGGACACGGGCGAATGCCATGCCGATCCGGGCGGGATGGGGCCGTACATGGGCTGGACGCCGCCGGGCACGGATTGGGCCAGCGCCTTGTTGTCGATGCTCATGGCGAGGGCTTTGCGGACTTCGGGCGAGCGGAAAATCGGGTTGCGCACGTTGAAGGTCAGCAGGGCAAAGGGATGGAGGAGGGAAAACTCCTCCCGCGTGACTTCAATGGCCGGATTGGATCGGAAAATGCGTTCTTCATCCGACAGGGAAGAGAAGGCGTAGAGGTCGGCCTCACCCTGCATGATCGCAAGCGGGATTTCGTTTTGGTCCCAATAGACGCGGAAGATGATCCGGTCGAGGCGCGGCTTGCCGGGGAGGAAAAAGCCCTTGTAGCGTTCGAGGACGATGGTTTTCCCTTCTTCCAGCGAGGCAAGGCGGAACGGGCCGGAACCCACGGCCCGCAGGTTGGCGGGATGGGTGTCGATGGGCGTGCCGTCTCCGTAGATATGGGCGGGCAGGATAGGGACCAGTGCGGGGATGAAACACTTGAGCAGGGCGGGCTGTGGGATGGACGTTTCCAGATCAAGCGTCAGGGCGTCCACCGGGACGGCCTTGTCCACGGCTTCGAGCATGGAGCGGAAAGGATGGTGCCGCTGCGCCGCGCGGATGGAAAAGGCCACGTCATTGGCTGTGATCGGGGTGCCGTCATGGAAGGTAGCGCCTTTGCGGAGATGAAACCGGAACCGTCTGGCTTGGGGATCGATGTCCCACGATTCCGCAAGGTAGGGGATGGGGCCGTCCTTTCCAATACGGACCAGCCCGGCGAACAGCTGCGCCCCGATTTGGCTGGTCAGGCTGCCGCTGGCTACGGCGGGGTTGAAGCCGTCCGGGAACCGTTCCAGCGCCACAATGAGGCTGTTGTCTTCCGGGGAGGCGGAGGCTGGGGCCGCGGCGGACAGGGCGAGAAGGAGCAGGGCCGCGGACAAGAAGGCCGCCAGACATGCATGGCCTGTGCGGGCGAGGCGTCCACTGATCCGAACTCCGAAAGACGTGAAGTGCGAATGTATGGCCCGTGCGGGCGGGGCGCCCCGTTCCGGGAGGGGCGGAGGGGCCGCCGAAAGGCGTAGGACGGCGGGGCGGGCGTCCGCGCTGCGGAGGCGTTCAGTCAATGCCGTCCCCCACCAGCCCGTTCTGCATAGCGAAGCGCGTAACTTCACGGACATTATGCAGATCGAGCTTTTTCATAAAGCTGGTGCGGTGGGTGTCGATGGTCTTGACGGAGAGGTTGAGCTTGGCGGCGATGTCTTTGTTGCTGTTGCCCTCGGCGACAAGTTTCAGCACCATTTTTTCCTTTGGCGTCAGGGAATCGGCTTTCGAGGCGGCTTCGGCGTTGCCGTCCACGTACGAAATGATCATGGATCCGGTGAGCTCAGTGCTGATGTACTTCCTCCCCTTGAGCAGGGCCCTGATGGCGACGAGGAATTCGTCCTCGTCCGCCGTTTTGAGCAGGTAGCCGTCGGCTCCGGCTTTCAGGGCCGCGCGTACGTGCCCGGCTGTGGCGTGCATGGAAACGATGAGGATGCGCGCTTCCGGAGCGACCTCGCGGATACGGGGGATGGCCTCCACGCCGCTGAGTTCGGGCATGGAAATATCCAACAAGATGAGATCGGGCCGGAGCGACTGCGCGAGCCGGATGCCCGCGAGCCCGTCCCCTGCCTCGCCCGCGACCGTCAGGCCGGGCTCGATGCCGATGAGCTGTTTCAGGCCGCTGCGGAACAGGGCGTGATCTTCGACTATCAATACGGATGGCATGTCGTTTCTCCGTGTGCGGACGCTTTGCATCCGGGATGCGCCGGTGCCGGAATGTCACGGCTTTTTCAGTATAATGCAGCGCCGTGAAAAGGAAAAGGCGGCGCAGCCTCTATAGGTTTGGGGATATGGCCCCGCCATTTCTGCGCAGGCTGTCCACTTCTGCACAGGCTGTCCGCCGCGTGCCGCCGGCGGGGACGCCTTTTGTTCCCCGCTGTCCATAACGACGCCTATCCGGTGGAACGTTCCGGCAATCCTTTCTTTCGGGAAGGCTCTGTTACAGTATGTGGTTGTTTCATCTCCACAGTATGGTGAAAATACAGCCTTTTTCTCCGGTTTTTCCCTTGGCGGGATCCACGGCCAAGGCATTTTCCCGGTTATCCCTTTGGCGCTTCAAGGAAAAAAGCATCAATCATTTTTTATAACACAGCCTTCGGGAAACGGATGCCCCGCGCCTCCTGCCTCGGAATGGGCATATGCAAAGCGGCTCCCGCTTGCCGGGAGTGGTGCATTATGACATCCTATGCTCATGAAGATGCGGGAGCATACCGCCGGATTCCTTTTCCGGCAACGAACCGGATCCGTACGCATCCCTCTGCCATTTTCGAGCCTGCTCCGGCCGAGGAGCGCGTACGGGAGGAAACATGACATCTCAGTTGCGAAAAATACATAGCGTCATTGAACAATTTTTGCTGCCGATGGCGGAAGCCGTTTCCGGCTGGCCCACTCTGGCGGCGATACGATCCGCGCTTATCGTCACCCTGCCGCTCATGTTCCTCGGTTCCCTTGCCGAACTGCTGATCAGCTTCCCGTTGGATGCCTACAGGGACTTCATGTTCCGGCAGTTCGGCCCTGAATGGCGGATGTTTGGGCAAATCCTGAAAGACGCCACCTTTTCCGTGATGTCCCTCATCATGGTTTTTTCCATAGGCCACCATCTGACGGATCAGTTCAACCATGACCATCCGGTTCTGCGGGCCAATCCGGTCATCGCGGGGCTTGTGGCCTTTACAGCCTTCTTTTGCCTGCTTCAGCAGGACGGGGCGGCGCTTAACCGGCGGTGGCTCGGCGTTGCCGGGCTGTTTGTGGCCATCCTCGTCGGTGTGCTCGCTACCCGGCTGTTTTTGCGCTTCTTTTCCATGAAGCGGCTGCACCTCCACTTGCCCGGCGGGACGCCAGACATCGCCATCCCGCAGGCCTTCAACGCCTTCCTTCCCGGCATGCTGACCGTGCTCGTGTTCGCGGGGGTTGGCGCGGGTATGCAGGCGTTCGTGGGCATGTCCCTGCATGAGGCCGTATATCAGATTATCAGGATGCCTTTTGACGCCATCGGGGAAGGGCTCGGCCGGGGGATGCTGTATATCCTTTCGCTCCACGCGCTTTGGTTCGCGGGGATCCACGGTTCCAACGTCCTCGACCCGATCACCCACGATATTTACGGCGCGGCCATGCTCGCCAACGAGATGGCGGCCGCCGCCGGGGAGCCCTTGCCGCACATCATGACCAAGACGTTCATGGATACCTTCGTATTCATGGGCGGGGCAGGGACGGGCATCAGCCTCGCCGGGGCGCTGATCCTCTTCGGCAAGACGCAGGCCAGCCGGAAAATCGGGATTTTTTCGCTTGTGCCGGGCCTGTTCAACATCAATGAAGTGCTGCTGTTCGGCCTGCCCATCGTGCTCAACCCGCTCATGCTGATCCCGTTCCTGTGTACGCCCGTCCTGCTGGCGACGATCAGCTACGTCGCGGTTGCCGTGGGACTGGTTCCGGGAACCAACGTAGCCACGGAGTGGACGACCCCCATCCTGCTCAACGGCTACCTGTCCACGGGCTCCCTGAGGGGCTCGGCGCTGCAATTGGCGAACCTTGCGGTGGGTGTGCTCATCTACGCGCCCTTTGTCATTATTTTAAATAAAATCAAGGTAAAGCAGATCAACGACGCCTTTAGGAGCCTGCTCCGCCGCTCCTGCGCCACGGCGGACGCTTCCCGGCGCTGCCTTGACCATAATGACGATGCGGGTTCCCTTGCCCGGAGCCTGATTACGGATCTTGAGTACGACTATCGGCACGGCGAAGGGCTGTTCCTCGAATTCCAGCCGCAGATCTGTTCCCGAACCGGCAGGGTTGTAGGCGTGGAATCGCTTATCCGCTGGAAGCACCCCTCCTATGGTTTGATCCCGGCCCCCATTACCGTGGCGCTGGCCGAGGATTCCGGGCTTATCCGGCCCATCGGGCTGTGGGTCTTCGAGAGGGCCTGTCAGGTGCGCAAGAGCTGGCTCGACGCCGGAATTACGGATCTCTCAATGGCGGTCAACGTGTCGGCCCTCCAGTTGGAGCGATCTTTTCCGAAACGGCTTCTTGACATCGCGGCCCGTTACGGTTTGCCGCCGTCCCTGATGGAGGTGGAGGTTACGGAGTCGAGCGCGTTGGGTTCCGATACGCCGGAAAGCCATATCCTTTCCCGCGTCTACGAGGCGGGATTCCCCGTAGCCATCGACGATTTTGGGATGGGGCACAGCTCCCTCAAATATTTGAAGCAATTCCCCGTCAGTGTGGTCAAGATCGACGGCGCGATCAGCCGGGAGGTGGGCACGAACTCAATCTGTTCGGACATCGTGGCTTCGATCACCCGCCTCTGCCGGGCGCGGAACATGCTCAGCGTGGCGGAATTCGTTGAAAACGAGGAGCAGGCCGCACTCCTCCACGAACTCGGCTGCGACGTGTTCCAAGGCTACCTGTACAGCAAGTCGCTCCTGCCTTCCGACTGCCTCCGGTTCATCCAAAAGACGAACGGCGGGAACGGTGCGTAAGGCCAGCTTGAAACGGCGTGTGTTTCAGGGGGGCATCCTGTGGGCGAACCCGATGCTGGTGGGGCAATCCAAAGCCATGCCCCCCTGCGCGCCCGCAATGAAAGCGGAATGGACGCGGAAGGCGCGAACCTTCAAGTGTTCCTTCAAGTTTTTGTTTCGCCCGGCCGGGTACGTCCCGCCCATAATGCTTTGGTTTCGCCGGATGTTTCTCCCGCCATACTTTTCTGTTTGGATGCCCTTCAGCCCCGCCTTTTCGGACGCCCGGAACATCGGGGCGGCCCGAACCCTGCCGCGCCTGCGCCTTGGGATCGCCGCGGTTGCGTGCGTGCTGCTGGCTGCCCTGAGCGCCGTCCCCGCCGGGGCGAACGACGATCTCGCGCCCGAAACGCAGGGGCTCGACTCACGGGAAGCTTTCCGCACCGGGACGCGGTTTTTCGACGAAGCGGAGGTTTCGGGCGGCCTGTATTTCTTCCGGCGCGACCGCAGGCGCTACGACGTGGACAAAGGCCGGTACGGGACGAACCTCAACCACGCCTCGGTACAGGCGAACGCGGATTTCGTCTCCGGGTTTGCGGGCGGCTGGCTTGGGTTTGATTTCGGCGTATTCGGCTCGCACGATGTCATGAACAAGGGCGCAGTGGATCACGAAATGGGCTTTGAGCCGTGGGGCGACCCGTGGCATCCCGACTGGGGCAAGCGCCGCACCGACGACGGCGTATCCGTATACAAGGCCGCGCTCAAGGCCAAGGCCGGCCCCGCATGGGCCAAGGCGGGATGGTTCCAACCCACGGGGCCGGGCGTGCTTGGGGTCAACTGGTCCATCATGCCGGGCACGTACCGGGGCGTGAACGCCGGGGCCGACTTTGGGCGGCTGTCGCTGGCGGCGGCGTGGGCCGACGAATACAAATCCCCGTGGTTCGCCAACATGAACCGCTTCCGCAGGAACGACGGCGAAACGTCCGTGCCGTGGCTGTGGAGCGCCGGGGCGCGGTACGCCTTTGAAGGCGGCCTGACGCTTGAACTCGGCTGCGGCGCATCCAAAAACCATTTGCGCAACGCCCACTTCAAGGGCAGCTATCGGACAGGGGGCGGCGCGGGCCCCCTTACCGTTGGTTACCATGCCTATTTCATGGACGACAGCGACGATTCGGGAAAGGGCGAGAACGACAATTTCGACGGCCTCGCCTCACTCCACTATCTGTTCGGGAAATACGAGGCCCCGCCGTGGACTTTCCGGCTGGAGGGAACCTACGCCCGCGCCCCCATGTCCGGGCCGCAGAGCCAGGGGCAATTCTCCTACCGCCTGACCGACCGCAACGGCAGTTCCAGCGGCGCGTTCGACGTGTGGTGGGACGCCCGTTCGGACTGGAACGCCGACAACGAAAAGGCCGCTTATTTCGGCGTAATGCGCACGCTCGACGACCTGCTCCCCATAGCCGGGTTTTCAGCGGGCGCGGGTACGGCGCTGGGCTTCGACGGCAGGGGCTATGGTACGGCGGAACATCTCAAGGAGTGGGCTTTCACCTTCGACCTTGCTTACGTGAAGCCCGGCGGCCCGCTTGAAGGGGCTTTCGTCAAACTGCATTACACCGAATACCGCAACGGTACGGCCCAGCCGAGCTGGGGCACATACCGGAACGCCTTCCAATCCGAACACGATCTCAAGCTGCTTATGGGGATTCCTTTTTCGCTGTGACTCTTGGAATCCCGAAAGAGGGCGCCCCTTGCCGCAGCCGTCCGTTTCCGGGAACGCGGCGGACGGGGCTTGATGCGATGCAGGCCCCGCAGGATGTGTCCGCTTCTTCACGACATGGTGGGGCTGCGGCATCTTTTCCCGTGGCCCTGTCATGGGATGTGGCAGTTTCATCTCTGCAACCCGGTGAAAAGACAGCCGTTTTCTTTTTGCTTCGGCTGGCTCCATCATGAACCGTTCTGCCGGATATCCCTTTGGAACTTCAGGAAAAAATCAAGGCTCTGTCATGGTACATGGTCGTTTTGTTTCAGCAATATACTGAAAATATATGCTTTTTCTCCAAATTTTCCGCTGGCGGGCTCTGTGATTGGGGGATTTTCTTGGTTATTTCTTTGGATTTTCAAGGAAATAAAGCATCAATCGTTTTCTATGACACAGCCAAAATCAATAGCCTGCCTGCGGAGAGCCTTTCCCCTGTTTTTGCGGCAAGCTGTATGGTGAGGCGTTTTATCGGCTTCACGGCATGATGAAGCGACAGCCGTTTTCCTTTGGCTGTGTTGTAGAAAATGGTTGATGCTTTTTTCCTTGAAGCGCCAAAGGGATAACCGAGAAAATACTTTATCCGTGGCTCCCGCCTTACGGAACGCCTGCGGGTTCGCCTTTGGGATACAAAATGCTTTATCCGTGGCTCCCGCCAAGGGGAAAATCGGAGAAAAAGGCTGTATTTTCACCGTACTGTGGAGATGAAACAACCACAAACCAGAACAGGGCCTTTCCTTTTTGGGCTGAGCCCACGATTGAACCATGTTGCTGGCTATCTCTTTGGAACTTTAAGAAAAGCCATCGCTTCCTACGGCGGAATCAAAAAACCTTGAAGGGGGAGGGGGAAACATTTTTAGGCGTTCCCCTCCCCCTGCCCAAAGGCTGCCTCCGCTCAGTCCGTGCGCCTGTTGAGCGAGACGAGCAGGAAGGCGGCCACGGTGCCGATTGCGGCTACGATGGTCATGCTCTGGATGGCGCGGGGCAGGCCGTAGCCGTCGGCGATCCAGCCGAGGAGCGGGGCGACGATGCCGCCCATGCTGGTGGCGAGGCCAAGGGTGACGCCGGAGGCGAAACCGATGTTTTTCGCCAAATACTTCTGCCCAAGTACGACCATTGAGCTGAACGGCGCGTACAGGGAAAAGCCGAGGGGCAGCAGGAGCGCGAAGGCCGCGTAGAGGTTGTCCACCAAGCCGAAAAGGATGATGGAGGGGATCAGGATCACGTAGGAGAGCCGGATGATCCGCAGGTAGCCGAAACGATCCGAGAGCATCCCGCCGATAAAGTTGCTGATGACGCCGAACGTGCAGAAACAGGTCAGGGCCGCGGCCCCGGCAGCCTTGGACTGGCCGAAGTTATGGATCCAGTAGAGCGGTATGAAAGTGTTGCAGCCCACAAACAGGACGGAACGGGAAATGATCGCCAGCGTCAGCTTGGAGAATTCTTTCCAGTTGTTCGTCACCTCTTCGGCTTCCCCGGCGGCTTTCGCATTGTCGGCTTCAATTTTCTTCATGCCTGAGAGGTGTGAAATCTGGTAGAGGAGGATGACCGACATGACGAGGGCGATGAGGCCGAAAACGGACGTCCCGGACAGGCCGAACGCGCCGATGGCCGCGACCGCAAGCATGGGGCCGAATACGAACCCGCTGTTGCCCCCTATGGAGAAGAGGCTCAGGCCCGTGTCCTTGGAAGCGCCCGAAACCTTATTGGCGAAACGCGCGCCTTCGGGATGGAACAGGGCCGCGCCCACGCCGCTCAGGGCAATGGCCGTGAAAATGGCCCAGTAGCTGTGCAGGAAACCGATGGAGGCCAGCCCGCCCCCGGCAAGCAGGACGCCCACCGGAATGAACCACGGCTTGGAAAGCCTGTCGGACAGGTAGCCAAAAGCCGGCTGGATGATCGAGGAGAGGCAGGAAAAGGCGAACATGAACCCGGCGGATGCCTGATAATCGAAGCCGTACGCGGCGATCAGGAAGGGCAGGATGGCGGGCAGCGCGCCGCCGTTGATGTCGCACGAAAGATGCCCAAGCGACACAAGGAAAAGTTTCTTTTTGTCCATGACGATAACCTTTGTCCGCAGGCGGGGACGGATGAGGGGACGGGCATTCCCGGCGGCACGAACCGGCGCGGCAGCCACGGCACGTTGGATAGTGGGAAATCTCAGGCGAAAAAGCAAGGCCCTTTCTGGGGGGGAAGGCCCTGTCACGGCATGTGGTGGCTTTTTTACAAGAGGGCAACCAGCATGTTCCTTTACGTTTCCACCGGCTAGCCCTATGGCTGGGGGCTTCCATAGGGCCCTTGCTTGGGATTTCGAGGAATGGGCATCGCCCGTTTGCCCTCGGCAGGGCCTGATGGAAAACAAAGGCGCTCAGGGGGATGGAAGGCCGGGGCGGAGTGCCGTTTGCCGGGGCGGTATCCTGTGCCGCGTGCTGTACAAAGGGGCGGGGCATCCTGCTTTGCCTGCGGAAAACCGCCTCCCGGATCATATCCCGGAGGCGGTTTCCATATGGGGCCTCATGGCCCTCCGCTTATGGAAAAGGGAGGGTTACGGCCTGTTGAGATCGAGCCGTTCAAACGTATGCGATCCGTCCGTGCCGACAAGGATCTGCATGTTGAGGGTGAGCGGCAGCGACGGATCGGATAGAATGTCCACGAGGACGGTGCCGTCCGGCTGCTCTTTGGCGAAAACGGAGAAGTTGCCGTGCTCGCTGAACTGCACGCCGGGGAAGCAGGTGCTGAGCACACGGGGCATGATCAGCGGCGCTTGCGAGAAGCACTGCATGACCCGCGCAAGCTGCCTTTCGGAATGGGTCATGGCGCCCACACTGCCGATGATCCCGGCAAAAAACGGGTTTTCCGGCTTATTCTCCTCATCGGGGATGTGGGACGGGTTGACGGAGAAGCCGTGCCCGTTGCGATCCTCGAAGTGCATGAGGGTATTCCTCCCGCGGCGGCGGAAGTCCGTTACGAGGCCGTACGCCGTCCTCTGATCAATGCCGCTCAGTGTGCCCATATCACTGACTATGGAGATCTCATCCAGAGAGAGCCGCGCATGGGGGCGGGTCAAGGCGAGAAGCTTCTTGGGGCTCAGGCCGTAACTGCTGTTGTTCATGAGGGAGACTTCCCTCACCTCCTCGACCATATCCGGTGCCGCTGCCTGAAGCAGGGCCTGATACTTTTGGGAAACGAACGCGATGAGATCCGCGCCGAAGTGTTCGTCGCTGATGCCCCTGGGCATGGAGCCGCCGATCATGGCCGCCCAGATCTGCCGGTTGGAAAGCGGCTTGCCGTGGTTGCTTCTCAGCGCGGCGAGCAGGTCGGAAGCCGAGGACTCCACCCAGTACGAAAGCAGGAAATCCTGCGGGCCCTGTGAGGTCTGGACAAGCTGTGTATGGATGCCGCGAAGCTGTTCCCACTCCTGCGGCGTGAGCCGTTCGGCATGGCGGTTCATCTGGGCGTCGAAATCGGTGATGAGGCCGGGGGCGAACTGGCTGAGCCGGCCAAGCGGGGAATTCGTGTCGCCGGGCATCTCGCACAGGTGATTGAGCGCTCTGCTGAAATACATGGGATCGATCTGCGGGTTCCGGCCAATCCGGTATTCGGCGTTCTGGCGCAGGTAGTTCATGATCTGCATCACGCCTTTCAGCGGGGCGGTATTGTCCGGGGCATTCCGGTGCCCCGCAAGGTAGATGCAGGCCCCGGCGAGCTGGTGCGCCATCTCGGACTGCATGTTCTCCGCGACATCGAGAAGCTGCCCCTCCGTCATGCCTTCAAGGATGAAATCGCACATCATGGGAAGCAAATCTTCGGCTCCGGGCAGTTGTCCGTAGCGCTCATGGAACGCGCAATACTGTCTGGACATATCTGTGATAGCCTCCGTGAAGCGCCCGGGGGTTTGATCAAGCCGCTCCATTCTGATGAGCCGGGCCTGTTCGGGCAGCGACTTCGCCGCCGTGAACGCCTCGGCTATGGCCCCGGCATCGCGCACGCCGTAGCGCTGGGCGATCTTCTTCATGATCGCCTTGTCCTCAGCTCTGAAGTGTCCGGGAGGCAGGTAGGCTCCGGGCTCAGGGGACGGGTTGGGGGGCAGGGCGTCGATGTCGTCCAGGGTGTCCTTGAGGGCCAGAAGTTCGGCCCCGATGACGTCCTTGGCGAGTTGGCGCAGTTCCGCCGCGTCAACGGCATACCCTCCGTCACTGGCCGCGTTGACCAGGGGCATAAGGGCATGGCTGACGCCCTGATAGAACGGCCTCGGATTGATGGCGTCGGGATCCAGGCCCGCGAGATCGCCATCCTCGTTGAAGGAATCGAAAAGGGCGCGGAAGGCGTCCGTATTCTCCTCGACGACATTTTCAGTCTCAGGGATGAGTTCACTTACGACGTCACTGAAGGTCCTCAGATTGGCCTTGGACAGGTCGCTGCGCTGCTTGGCGCTGAGCAGGGGGATGTCAAGGCCGTGTGCGCGGGCGAACTCCCGCAGCACGACGGGGAGCTGTTCCGCATCCCCGAATACCTCGAAGTTTGATTTGAGGAAACTGTTCAGAAGCTCCTCATCCTGCCGTTGGATTTCTTCGGACTGCGGATCGACGTCGCCGGGCGTTGCAATCCCCATTTCGACCTTTTGTTCGCGGGACATGAGGCTGATGAGCACCCTGGCGTGCCCTTCGAGGCTGCGGAACCGGGTCATGCTTTCCTTGAGGAATTCCAGTCCCGACGCCCTGCCGAGCCCGTGCTGGATGGCCCTGTTGAGCGTGAAGAACTGGCTGGCGAGGGGGCCGAACTTGTCCATCGCCCTGTGCATGAGTTCGGGCAGCATGTCCTGCGTGACCCCGCGCCGGGCCAGCAGCATGGAGACGGAGTTGCGGAGCACGGCGGCGATGTCGACGCCGTAATCGCTCTCAAAGCTGTGGGCCGCCGAATTGAGCGCGTCGGCATGCTCGGCGATGCGTTCGAGGAAAGCGGCGTCCATGGGCACGCTGTCGTTGAGGAGCTGCTCCACCATCACGTCGCCCGCGAGCATGGCATTGATGTAGCGGGGCATGGTTTCCGCAGTGACCGGCGGATTCAGGTTGCCCGGCGGGTCTTGCGCCATGATGGAAAACCCATGGAGCAGAGGGAGGTTGCTTTCCACAAAGGCTTGTACGGCTGTGCCCAGCGCTTCGGCCACGCGCTCCTGGGACGGAAAGACGCCGGGGCCGGGGTTGGCGTTGAGCAGCGCCTTGCAGTGCTTGACCACGGCAGGGTTGTTGGCAATGGCGGAACTGAAGTTTTGGGGCAGCCCGGCAAGGGTCATGGCTTGACGCATGCCTTCGGATTTGGCGGCGATATTCATCATGAAGCCGCGCACGGCGTCCTGCCGTTCGGCGGGGGTGGCAAGCGCGGGCATGTTTGTGGCAAAACTGACCGCCAGCCCTTGCAGGGCGTCCCGCCCAAGCGTGGGGAGCGCTTCCTTGAGCGCGGCGATCATGTCCTTGCCGTTGGGGAAATGCGGCAGGGGTTCGAGGATATTGGGTTCCAGCGCGGAAAGGATCTCGATGTCCTCGGCCTTGGCGCTGCTGAAGGCCGTCTGGAGCCGGGTGAAGGCCCCTTGGGTTCCGTGGGCTTCCATGTCGGCCCTCAAGTGCCCGGCAAAAAAGCCGTCGTCGCCCGTGAGCGGTTGGCTGAGGAGCATGAGGGCCTTGCTTACGGCTGCGCCGTGCCCGCCCGCTTCGGGGAGCCGGGTGAGCGCGCCGATGTTCTGGGGGACGACCTTTTCGCAAAGGTACGCCTGTACGGCGTCGCGTTGCCCTTCCGGGGTGCCGGTATCCAGATTGCGGGCCAGCGCGAACTGGGCGAAGGCGGCGGCGTGCCCGGCAGGGATCGCGTTGTCCTCGGCAAGCTGGCGGCCTACGGCAATGGCTTCTGCATACAGGACGGAATCGCGCACGAGCTTGACGTCCCCGGCGGTGAGGGGCTTGCCCCCTTCAAGCTTCGCGTTGAGTATCCCCCGCACGTCGGCGCTGATGTTGCGGAACTGCGGGGATTGTTCAAGGGCGTTCAAAAAGGCCGTGACCGTGGCCCGGTTCTCTTCGGCCTTGGCGCTGCGGGAAAGCTTGTGGATGCCGTGCAGCGAAGACGTATCGCCAACGGATTCACCACCGTTTTGCAGGAAAAGGGATGCTGAATCGCCAACTGTGTTGGCGCTGTTGAAGAATTGTTGAAGGGAAACAGGCATACGGCCTCCTATAGCTGAAACAAGATGGGTGTCCGGTACGAAACCTCGGCTCCTTGATTAAAGATACGCCGTGTTGTGGTTTAAGCCCCGCCGCAGCAAGGGTTTGGTTTTATTCTATGCCGGTTCGAGAGAGGCTTCTTTTTCCGTCGAGGGCTTCACCACCGGATGCCTTCAAAAAATCCAATAAAGCCCATCGCGGCAATGCGCATCAGGCAAGCGCGCACCAAGCAAATGCCGTGACGGATCCCTGAGCCGTCCATCCCCGGCACCGTTTTCGGCTGAAGCTGCGCCGCCGTAGGGCGCACATTGCTCCCGGCGTGGGAAGGCGAACTGTTGAAGGTACGCCGCATACGGCGTGCCGGATTGCCCGGCTTCGGGGCGTTCCGCCTAGACGCGGAGGAATTGCGCGGCTGAGAAAGCCAGCTCCGCGGCTTCCCCCACGCCGCCGTCGAGGACGGCTTGCTGCGCCTTTTCCGTAAGCTCTTCCTGTTCCTTGTTCATGGCGTCGAGGCGGGTTTTCCATGTTTCCGAGAACAGGATGACGTTGTTGACGGCTTTGAGGAAATCCCCGGTGTCGAGTCCGTAGATGGGGATCGGGAAGTTCAGCCCGACCATGCCGGTGGCGTCGTTATAGCTGAGCGCGCCGCCTTGCGTGTCCGCGAGGAGGAAGTTCGAGGCCAGCAGCAGGCGGCAGATTTCGCCGTTGCGCCAACCGCCGAGGGCGCCGACTTCAACATACACGATGAAGGAGTTCGTTGCCTCGATCCATTGGATCAGCAGGTTACGGCCTCCGAGCGAAAGGGTGGCCGCCCCGGATGCGGACAAGGTGATGTCCATGCCGGTTTCTTTACTCAGTGCCTCGATATACGGCGTAGCGCTCATGGTTTCTCCTGAAAAGGTGAGGGGTACGGCATCATACGGAGATGCCAATAATGTTGTTGAAAATATCCTTCTGAAAGGAATTTAGCAAGAAGCGATCCAAAGAACCGGAGGAAAGCCCGCTGCGGTGCGGGGCTCCATTGGCTTCGCTGAGCCGTGCCCACTTTCTGCCCTTCGGAGAAGGGGCAGCCCAAACAGATCCATGACCGCCGGGGGCGGCCTCGACCCCGACCGCGAATCAGGGCCGGTAGCCACGCGCTTTATGGGCGGAATGGCGGCTGAGGCGGCTGGGGATTGATGTGGAAAGCTGCCGCGGCGGTAAAGGGTGAGGGACTGGCATCCGGGGGGTAAACTTTTCCAGGGCCTGTTCACACAAACAAAGAATAAACATAATCTTACAAATGATTATCCTTATTTTTGAGCGATGCTGCATTTTTCTTCAATCCTCTTCAATCATGGGAAAAATCCAGCATAGTGTGAATACGCCCTAGGGAAAAGTTTATTACCCTCTCTTCCAAAGAGTTTCGGCTTGTGGGGAGGCCGTGCGGAGGGGCGCTGTTCCGATGTGGGAAAACTTTTATGGATGGGGTGGCCCTCTAAGTGGCTTCATTTCTGGGAATGCTGCGGACAGGGATAAGCGTAAGGCTCTGTTAGAGTATGTGATTATTTCATCTCCACAGCACAGCGAAAAGACAGCCTTTTTCTCCAGTTTTCCCCATTGGCGGACTTCATGGCTGAGGCATTTTGTTGGTTATTTCATTGGAATTTCAAGGAAAAGGCATCGACCATTTTCTATGGCACACCAAGCATAAAAGCCTTTGCAGGAGGAGTGGGAAGTGCCAACCGTGCAGGCGGTTTTGGAGGAAGGGGGGAATGTACCCCCTTTCCCAAAGATTCCCCTCCCTCTTTAGGTTATGTCGTTAATTAGATATAATCTATTGAAATTATAAACCATATTTAAAGCCATAAAAGATTGTTTTTGATAATTTCAAATAGTTACATGCAAAATGACGACACAACCTGAAATGCCATGCAGTTCTTGTGTCAGATGCCGTAAAGCCGTTTGACCTCGGATGGGGCAAGCGTATCAAGGATCAGGCCGTGCCCTTCGTCCATGTGCGCAATGGCTTCCATATCCTGATCATCGAGGGTGAAATCCCAGATACGGGCGTTTTCTTCGATGCGCTCCCTGTGGACGGACTTGGGAATCACGGCGACCCCGCGCTGGATGTTCCAGCGTAGCATGACCTGTGCCGCCGTCTTGCCGTATTTTTGGCCGATGGCGCACAGAAGCCCATTCCTGAAAATCCCGCGCATCCCTTCGGCAAAAGGTGCCCATGCCTGCGGCTGGACGCCGCATTCCCGCATGACGTCCAGAGCTTCCTTTTGCTGGCAGAACGGGTGCATTTCCACCTGATTGAGCATGGGAGGGATGCTTGCATTGCGGCACAGATCCATCAGCCGGTCAGGTAGGAAGTTGCATACGCCGATGGCCCGTATCCTGCCGTCTTCGTAGAGTTCCTCCATCGCCCGCCATGAACCGTAATAATCCCCGAAAGGCATATGGATCAGGTATAAATCCAGAGTGTCGAGCCCCAGACGGTTCAGGGACGCTTCAAAGGCTTCCTTCGTTTTCTCATAGCCCGCCTCCTGAATCCATACTTTGGTGGTGATGAACAATTCCTTGCGGGGGATTCCGCTCTTGCGGACGGCGGCTCCCACGGCTTCCTCATTCCGATAGACCGAAGCCGTATCAATGAGCCGATAACCTGCCGCCAGAGCCTCCGAGACGGCTTGTTCGCATAGGGTGGCATCCGGCACCTGAAAGACGCCGAAACCTTCCAGCGGCATTTCGATTCCATTACGCAACGTCGTGGTCTGCATGGGCATTCCTTTTGAAGTATGGGGAGTGCGGCTCATTTCCATGTTATCCCCGTGTGTATTTTGAGCATCCATGTAGTTTTCCTATTCCGCCCGCTCGAAAGCAATCGAAAAGTCGCCGCGCATGGCAGCCAGCTTTTCTATGCCCGAAGTGATGCGCCCGAAGCGGATCAGCCCCCTGGACAGGCGGAACTCCCGGTAAAAGATGGCGATGTTGCCCCATGGGACATAGAACGTCAGATCGCCCGCCAAAGGCTCAATGCTGTCCGGCATGCCTTCCGTGGCAATCCTGCGCGGCGGGTCGCCGATTTTTTCCGTCCCGTTGTAGTCCCTCACCGTCAGGGTGAGCGGGAGCATGCTCAAGAAATCGCGGCCTGCCGGGTTATCTTCCAGTATGGCGGGAAGGGTTTCCCCGTCGACGATCAAGCGTATGCGCATGGGTTCACCTGCCGGAGCGGAGTGGGGGAGAAGTGCCGCCAGTACCGCCAACAAAAAGGCCGCCATGGATAACAGGCATTGCTTCAGGGGCGGTCTGCGGTCTTGTCGTATAGTCTGTTCGTTCATGGCCTTACGCCTTGTTGCCCAGTTCAAAGGCGGACTTCAGGGCGGCGGGAACCTGTAGGATCGTCCCGGCCCCATCGGCGCCCGTACCCCGCACGACGCCCCTCAGCGCGGCCTTTTCAAAACAGGCGATCCAGCCCTCCAAGCCTTTGACGGCCCCGTCCATTGAACTCTCCGTGCTGTCCGCCGCCGCTGCCAGCAGGTAAATGTCCCTGAAGGCATAGTCCGACGGGAACAGGGGGTTGGAGCGGTCGAGCAGGGTCTTCATCTGCCCGCACATCTCATAAAAATAGATGGGGGTGGCGAATGCGATCACGTCCGCATCCTTCATTTTTCGGACGATGGCGTCGGCATCGTCATGGATGACGCACCGCTGCGTTTTCTGGCAGGCCAGACAGCCTTTGCAAAAGCCGATGGCCTTGCCGCGCAGGCTGACCAGTTCCACGTTGTGCCCGGCTTCCTCCGCGCCTCTGGCGAATTCGCGGGCCAGCATTTCGGAGTTGCCGTCCTTGCGGGGGCTGGTCGAAAGGATCAGGATGTTTTTCGTTTTCGTCATGGGAATGAATCTCCTTTCAGTAAATTGCGGAAAATAGTTTTATTATGGCTCTGTTATAGTTTATGGTTGTTTCATCTCCACAGTGCGATGAAAATACAGCCTTTTTCTCCGATTTTCCCCTTGGCGGGAGCCACGGATAAGGCATTTTTCCGGTTATCCATTTGGAATTTCAAGGAAAAAAGCATCAACCGTTTTCTATAACACAGCCTTTATTATTGGCCCTGTCATGGTATTTGGTCGCTTTATTTTCACGGTATGCTGAAAATAGAGGCTTTCTATCCAATTTTTTCCGTCAAAGGACTCCATGATTGGGGTATCTTATTCGTCATTCCTTTGGAACTTCAAAAAGAAAGCCTCTACCGTTTCCTATGGTACAGCCTTATTCTTTTAGGCTCTGCCATAATATTATGTGGTTGTTTCATCTCCACAGCACGCTGAAAATACGGTTTTTTTATCCGGCTTTCCCATTGGCGGAATCCACAGCTGACACATTTTGTTGATTATCCCTTTGGAACTTCAAAGGGAAAAGCATCAGCCATTTTCTACGGCACAGCCTTATGTTATTGCCATTTATGTGCGCTATTGAAGATGAGCATCGAAAAAGCGTCCCAGTTCGCTGAAATGGAACCGGGTTTCCGGCGCGTCTTCCGCCATGTGGTACTGGGCGTGCGACATGCCCTCGAACACGATGAGATCGGCGGGGACGCCCGCTTCCCGCAGTTTCAGGTGCATCCGTGCGGTGTTGCTGAGGAAGAGATCCCGTGTCCCCGAAGTGAGCAGGGTCGGAGGGAAACCGCTTACATCTCCGTAAACCGGGGACAGCATGGGGTCTTTCAAGTCATGCTTCCCGGCGTACAGCCGTGCGGCATCCCCCAGCCATCCGTCATAGCTGACGAGGATGTTGTCCACGCCCTCGTTGGTGAAATACGAATCTCCGGTTTTGCTCAGATCCGCCCACGGCGTCCCAGCCGCGACAGCCGCCGGGAGGGGCAGCCCTTCGGCTTTGGCGCGGAGCCCCAGGATCAGGCTCAGGCCCCCGCCCGTGGAGGTGCCGAACACGCCGATCTTTTGTGCGGGCGTGGCCTTGAGCAGTTCGCGGTATACGGTCATGGCGTCGTCGACCGCAGCCGGATAGGGAAATTCGGGAGCCATCCTGTAATCGGCGTATATGACCCGGAATTTGCCTATGCCCGCCATCAGGACGGCTTCCTGCGTCCCTGATTCCCCTTGTCCGAGGACATAGCCTCCCCCATGCAGGTTCAGGAGGACCCGATCCCGGTTTGCTTCCGGCAGATCCTTCGGGGTGAACGTGAAGACCGGCACGCCGCCGAGTTCCCCTTTTGCAACGTCAACCTTCAGTTTTTCACGCAGGCCGGGGAGTGTTTTTGCCGCTTCCCTGGAAAGGGCATCGGCCCAAGCCTTCCATTCCCGAACGGTGCCGGGATGGGTGTCCCAGTAAGGCGGCGGGGCCTTGGCAATGAGTTCCCGAAGTTCGGGGCTGGCCGTTTGCGGGACGGGAAGCGGGTGGGGAAGTTCCCGCGCCCCGGCGGGGAAAGCGGCGGCGCACGCCAGCAATGCGGCGGACATGGCCTGTTTGAGGCGGTTCATGTGCATCTCCTTATGATGAAAGGTGAAGCGGGGTATGGCAGGTACGAAATGGGCGTTCAGGCCTTGCGCCCCGTGTCCCTGGCGAAGAGGGAAAAGCTGGCCGCGATCAGCAGGGCCGCCATGACGCTGATGCCCGCCGCCGCCAGAAAAATGCCGTTGATGCCGAGGTTGTCGTAGGTAAACCCGCCCACGGCGGCGGCAAGGCCGATGGCGAACTGCGTCGCCGCGACGGTGAGCCCCCCGGCAAGTTCCGCCTTGTCGGAGAGGGTGCGGGCAATCCATGTGGACCAGCCCACCGGGGTAAAGCCGAAGGCGAATCCCCAGAAGACGGCCAGCGCGACGCCGACGTCCGCGTGCCCTTGGGTGAGAAGCAAGGCGAGCGCGGCGGCTGCAAAGGCCAGATGGATCAGAATCATGGTTGGCCGGAAGTGGTTTCCAAGCAGCGCGCCCGCAATGAAGGTGCCGAGGATGTTCGCCACCCCGAAGGCCAGCAGGATCACGGAAAGCGTATCGGCTCCCAAGGCGAGATCCAGCTCCAGGAAGGGCCGCAGGTACGTGAAGAAAATATGGTATCCGCCGAAACTCAGGATGTTCCCGCCGATGCCCGCCAGAACCCATGTGCGCCGGAGCAGGGCTGTCATGTCCCGGAAGCCGCTGCCCGCGCGGGCCGGAATCGGGGGAAGGGCGCGGTATTGCCAGACGAACCCGGCGGCGCCCATGAGCGCGCCGAGGAAAAAGACATTCCGCCAGCCGATCAGATGCCCGATCCAGCTTGCCACGGGCAGGGCGATGATCGTCGCCACGGAAACCCCGGCATAGACGATGCTCAGGGCGCGGGGGACGTCCTTCGTGGGGACGAGCTGGAGGGTGACAGCGGAAGCCAGCGACCAGAAGCCGCCCACGCAGATGCCGAGCATCGCGCGCCCGATGAGCATGACCGAATAGGTCGGGGCCATGCCGATCAGCATGTAGGACGCGACAAGCATGGCGGAAAAGGCCAGCAGGATGCGCCGCCTGTCGATGTTTCCCGTCAGCGGGGCCAGCAGGAGGCTGGTCAGCACGGCGAACACGCCCACGGCGGTAACCGTCTGCCCGGCCATGCCCTCGGAAACGGCAAGATCGCGGGCGATGGGCGTCAGCAGGCTTATGGGGATGAATTCGGCTGAAATCAGGGCCATCACGCCCATGAACAAGGAAAAGACCGCCGACCAGCGGGGATTGCCTGTCTGAAAGATACCGTTCTGCATACTGTGGCCTTTGGGATGCGGGCGGGGCCCTCAACCGGGCCCCGCCCTCCCCGGAATGTTATTTCAGGTTTTTCGTGAAGAAGTCCGTGAGCTTGCCGAAGGGGATGAGGCTTGCCCTGTCATACAGATCCACATGCCCGGCTCCGGGGACGATATGCAGTTCCTTCGGTTCCGCCGCGAGCCTGTACGCGTCTTCGCTGAACTCGATGGAGTGCGCCTTTTCGCCCGCGATAAACAGCATGGGGCGCGGGGAAATCGTCTCGATGTCCGAGAACGGGTAGAAGTTCATGAACTTGACGTTGCTGGTGAACGTCGGGTGCGTGGTGAGCTGGGGGGAGGAGCCTTCCGGGGTGAATTCCCCTCTCGGCGTCCGGTAGAAGGCGTAGAATTCCCGTTCGATGGGCGTGGACGTTTCCGTCAGTTCATGGACGGTGCCGCTGGTGTACCGGGTTTCGCCGCCCGTGAATTCCGCATAACGCTGTTCCGCCGCTTCCCTGATGATCCGCTTTCGCTGTTCCAGTGTCATGCCGTGCCGGAGCCCGTTCCGGTTGGCCGCGCCCATGTCGTACATGCTGATCGTCGCTATGGCCTTCAGGCGGGGATCGATCTTGGCGGCGCTGATGGCGAAACTGCCGCTGCCGCAGATGCCGATGACCCCGATCCGTTCACGATCCACAAGAGGGTTCGTGCCGAGGAAGTCCACGGCGGCGCTGAAGGTTTCGGCATACAGGTCAGGGGAAACGGCATTGCGCGGCCGGCCTTCGCTGCCGCCCCAGAACGCCAGATCCACGGCAAGGGTGACGAATCCCTGTTCCGCCATTTTGACGGCGTACAGGTTTGCGCTCTGTTCCTTCACCGCGCCCATGGGATGCCCGACGATGATCGCGGCGTGTTTCTTTTTCTGATCCAGATTCTTGGGCAGGAACAGGTTCCCGGCGATGTTCATCTTGTACTGGTTCGGAAACGTGACCTGCCGCATGGTCACGCTTTCGCTCTTGTAGAAATTGCTGGCGTCGGCGGGGATTTCCTGAGCCAGAACCGGGGCGGCGGACATTGCGCCGATAATGGCGGCGCTCATGCCGAGTCGTTTCACTGCACGCATCATGTTGCCTCCTTTGGGGGTTGAGCATTCTTGATCGGGCTGGAGACCGAAAGGGACGCGGGAAGGCTGTTTCAGCATCCCTTTTTCAGTTGAAAAAGAAGGTAATCAAGGCAATCCAGCTTGTTCTGATCCGTATGGAGGGCTTCAAGAAGCAGGTTCCGCTGTTTTGCCAGAATGCGGATCTGGCAAAGCGTATCCTTTTCCCGCCTGCCCTGCATGAATTGCTCGATGATCTGTTGTGAGCATCCGGCGTCATGCAGGTTTTGGAGCAGCGAATCATCCTGTTTGGCGTTGCCTTTCATACTTGCTTTCTCCTGTGGCATTCATATAGGGGCAGGGCCATTGAATAGCAAATACTTATATTGAATACTTTACCATGCTTCATAAGCATGGTATTGATTGCCGCATCACAGGGGGGGGCTGCGTGCGGGCGGCATTGCGTGCCGCCCTGAGGGATGCGCACCAGGGCCGACGCCCTTTCAATGGCCTTGCCGCCGATACGGATGCGCCGCCCCTGTTGCGTGAAGGCAGGCTGGCGAACGGTACGCAGTGGCCTGTAGCAAGTGGAGGTGGACTATGGAACTGAGGGTGCTCCGTTATTTCCTTGCCGTGGCGAGGGAGGAAAGCATATCCGGGGCGGCGGAAGCCCTGCACGTCACCCAGCCCACGCTGTCGCGGCAGATGATGGAGCTTGAGGAGGAACTGGGGAAAACGCTGTTCCTGCGCGGGAAAAGGAAGATTTCGCTGACGGAGGAGGGCATGTTCCTCCGCAAGCGGGCGCAGGAGATCGTCACGCTGGTGGAAAAGACGGAATCCGAATTCAGCGCGGCGGAAGAGACGATCAGCGGGGATGTCTATATCGGAGGCGGCGAGACCGACGCCATGCGGCTGATTGCCCGCGCGGCGCACAGGCTCCAGTCGGCGTACCCCCACATTGCGTACCACCTGTTCAGCGGCAATGCGGAAGACGTCACGGAACGGCTGGACAGGGGGCTTGTGGATTTCGGCGTCTTCATCGAACCGGCGGATCTGTCGAAGTACGACTTCATCAAGCTGCCGGTGACGGACATCTGGGGCGTGCTGATGCGAAAGGACAGTCCTCTCGCGGCAAGGCCGACGATAAGGCCGCAGGATCTGCCGGGCCTTCCGCTCCTCGCTTCCAACCAGTATCTGGTGAAAAACGAATTCTCAGGATGGTTCGGGGAAGGCTATGAGAAGCTGAACATCATCACGACATACAATCTGTTGTACAACGCCTCGATCATGGTGGAGGAAGGTATGGGGTACGCCCTGTGCTTGGACAAGATCGTCAGGACATCCGGCGACAGCCCGCTGTGCTTCAGGCCGCTGGAGCCGAAGCTGGAGGTAGGGCTCCATATCGCGTGGAAAAAATACCAGTTTTTCTCGAAAGCCGCTGAAAAATTCCTGGAATGCCTGCAACGCGAGATCGCCGCTTGGCGTAAGGCGGATAGCCCCGCTCAAGAGTGAACCATGGGCAAGCGGAAAGGGGAAGAGGGCGACGCCAAGTCCGGGATACATGATGGAACTAGCTTTCCCATATGGAAATGGCTTTCCCATTGCGCCCATGCCGATGCTCCACGTGCCGCCGGCGGGCGACTCTGCGGACTTTACTCGGTAAAGTTCTTGGCGAGGGCGGGAGCGGCATCCACGGCAAAGGCAAGGGCGGGGGCTTAAGGGATGCGTACAGGTCATGGCTAAGCCTTCGGCAGTTCAATATTCAGAGCTTTGCGGCGTTCTTGTGCAGGGGATTGGGCAGGGCTTCGGTCCTGAAAAGGGCCTTGAAGCGGCTCACGCAGTCCACGATGGGCATCAGCGGATAAGCAGTACCGAACAGAAAACGCTCCTGATGGAAAACGGTCGATACTCTCTTGAAATTCCAAAAAGGATGGTCAATACACTGTCTCAGTCATGGAACCAGCCCACGGAACAACTGAACAGGCTGTATTTTCACCCTATTATTGTGGAAATAAAACGGTCGAATCCTATGACAGGGCCCGTTATGATACGTCAATGGTGAGGCCTTCCCATGCTGTGTTGCGCAGGGTGGTTTCCCAAGCCGGGGCCCTCTGGGAGCGGGGCGTGTAGTCCAGACACCACCGGGCGAGGCTGAGGGGGAGGACAGCTTCAAGCGGGAGATCCGCAAGGCGCTGCAAGTCCGCCCGGCTGATGCCCCCGGAGGCGATCAGCTCCAGCATGCCCGCGGGAAAGAGCCTCCCGGCTTCCCGCGCCTGCATGGAAATGGCGAAAGCCGCCAGCATCGTCCGGCCCGGAAGGGGCGGGAGCGGTTCGCCGCATGCCATGAACTGATCCCGCACGGCGTGGAGCATTGCCGGAAGGTAGCGCACGAGGAAAATCCCGCCGTGGCAGCAAAGCCCGTGCTCAAGCGCCAGCGTCATGTAGGAAACGAACAGCCCCGGATAGATGTTCCGGTCGCGCAGGGCCTCAATGACGGCTTCCGGCACAAGCGGCAGATGGAAGCCCGGAAATTCGAGCGCGCCGCTGTCCGGCGATACGCGCAGGGGGTGCCGCCGCCCGCGCCCGTCCACACCCCAGAAAAAGGCCGTGCCGTTCCCGGCTGTCCGGGGCAGCTCGCCGCCGGAAACCACGCCGTGGCTCCAACAGCCGCGCACGCCGGCAAGACGCCGTAAAAGCCCTTCGCGCAGGCGCGGCATAAACAGCGCCCTGTGCAATACCGAATCGGGCCGGGCAAGGTCGTCGATCAGCAGTTCCCGTGCGATCTCCTCCAGTTCGAGATAGACGGCTGTGGGCCGGGCATCTGGAAACAGGGCGGCGTACAGCTTCGCGTTGACCCGTGCGGCCTGCTCCCCAAAGCGTTTGAGCGCGAGCGTGTCCGGGTCAAGCAGATGATGCAGCACCGTCCCCAGCCCCCGTTCCTCATAGGCCAGCGTCGGTTTCCAGTGGGCGGCGCTTGAACGCATGTCCTTTGCGGTCAAGGCGGGGGCGTTCAGTTCCACGGTGTCCTGCCAAGAGCTCCGAAACAGCGGGAAACGTGCCGGGGCGTCCGCGTGGAAGGATTGCAGCCCGCGCGGATATGCCGAACTCTGTAGGGAAACGCCGCCGCAGGACAGCACGGGGATGACGGCCCCCGGCTCACCGTTGGCTAGGCGGTCAAGGCCGAAGAACGGCACGGCCTGCACCATTTCAGGCAGGCAGTCGATGCCGTGCAGGTTCGCCGACAGGACGGCGCTGTTCCGGGAAAAATACCGTTTGACCGCATCGCCAACATCGTTGCCGAGGCTCCGTGCCGCGTGTTTCGCCATGCAGCCCACGATGGCGCCGGAAGGCAGACGTTCCCCGTCCGCCGTCGCGTAGGCCGAAGCGGATATTTCACCGAGGCTCATGCCGCGCCATGATGCAAAACAGCCGGGAAGGTAGGGAAAGGCCTCCCAAAGAGGCTTGAAGATGGGCATGGCCAGGGGATCAATCATGTGTACTCCTTTGCAAAACGGCATCCGGCGGCGCCAACACTATTGCGCATCGCTGTCTCTTGCAAGGAACAAAGCAAAAAACGGGCCGGGAAAGACCCTCCCCCATGAAAGCCCGTCCATACCGGCGCGCACGCGGTGCATGCGGAGAGGCTTCCGGCCTTCCGAAAGGTGGCGTCAGGAGCATGGGGAACGGGACGGCTGGGGGAACTCCCCCGTACATGTAGGGAAGACCAGCTTTCGGTTCTGGCGTCGCCGGGCGACGAGGGGACTCCCCCGTACACGTAGGGAAGACGACATGGCAGGTGAGGGACGGGTCATGAGCGTGGGGGCTTCCCCATACGTGTAGGGAAGAAATCGTAGGAATGGGCATATTGGCTGCCAAAGCTGGTTTCCCCTACGCGTGTAGGGAAGGCAATATTGCGTCTTTCTTTTCTTCCCCCGGTTCTTCCCCCGGCATCCGGTCTCCTACACGCGTGTGGGGAAGAGCGTTCGCAATACTCTTGATGAAAAGCTGTAATATGGTTTCCCACATGCGTGTAGGGAAGACAACCCGAAGCCTTCGGTTCCGACGACCCCGTGAGGGGGCCCACCTGTGCAAGAAACCTCCTAACATGATGAAAAAGCAAGTAAAAATCAACGATTCCCCCACGTGTGTAGGGGGGGAATCTTCCTCTTCTAAAAGACACTTTAAGGCTCCCCCATGCGTGTGAGGAAGACTCCGCAAGCTGGAGCGCATCCCCTGCCGCGTCGAAGTCCCCCATGCACGAGGGGAAGGCCTAAAGGATCAGAGGGGAAACCGGTACGCATGGAGAGGCTCCGGCTAATGCTTCTTTTGCAACCCCAAAGAATCCATCCGGCATGTGCGGAGGTGGCCCGTCACGACGTCCATGCCGTCAAGGGCGGGGTAGGGCCACCCGGCGCGCATGGGAGGGCACGGCGGGGCCCTTTTGCGGAGGACATGCGGCGGCTACGCAAAAAGCGGAAGCTGATCCCTGCAAGGGGGAAACCGCAAGCCGTCATGCACCGCCCCTGGCAAAGCGCCCGGTCAGGGCGAAAAGGATATTCAAGGCGGCGAGCACAGCCGCCATCCCAAGCAGCCCCGAATCCACGCCCCACAAGGCGATCACCTGTCCGAGCGCGACCGGGCCGAGCATTTGGCCGAGCCGTTCGGTGATATTGTAGATCCCCACCGTCCTGCCGGAGCCGACCCGCTGGGAAACCGGGATTTCGAGCGCATAGGTTCCCTGCGCGCTGGCGACGACGGCATTGCACAGGGCGAGCAGCGCCACGCAGACGAACGCCGCCGCGAGCCCGTCGAGCAGGAGCAGGGCGATGATGCCGCCGATGCACAGGAACCCGCCGCCCACGAGCCAGGCGAGCTTGTTGGGCGACCTGTCCACCGCCTTCCCGAAGAAGGGGCCGAGGTAGATGATCACGAGGCAGAACAGCAGGAACACCCGCCCGATGCCCGCCGGGCTGACCCCGGCCTGGCTGAGCGACACGGGAAGGAAGAACTGGAACAGGCACACGGTCACGAAGGCGCAGGGGAAGATGTTGCCCAACAGCAGGCCCGCCATCTTGATGTCCGAGAAAAAGGCGCCGAGCCCGCGCAGGGAGATGCGCCCGGAAGCGGAAGGCTCAGGGGCCCACGTTTCGCGGGGCAGCGTGAAGCGGAGGAAGATCCCGATGAGGGCCATCAGCCCCGCCGAAACGAGGAAGGCCGACGCATATCCAAGGTTGTCCGCGATGAGCCCGCCGAAGGCGCTGCCGCACAGGAACCCGGCGTACAGGCCCGCGACGAGCGCGGAGAGGTTCCCGGCCCGGTGTTCGGGCGAGGAGTGCGACACGACGAAGACCTGCCCGGCGAGGTTGATGAGGCCGTAGCCGAACCCCGCGCCGCCTCTGGAGAGGATGTAGGCGAGGGGTTCCGAGACAAGGCCGCTTGCGACGTTGCCGAGCGCCACCAGCAGCGCCCCCCACAGCAGGAGGGGCCGCCAGCCCTTCTTCTGGCTCCAGAAGCTGCCTAGAAGGATGCCTATGCCCACCGCGCACATTTCAAACGACAGCGGGAGGCCCATCACCACATCGGGCGGGAGCCCAAGCAGGCCGAGATCCATTTCCGCTATCCGCAGGGGGATAAAGGAGGCGGGCAGATCGATGGCGAACATGCACAGGAAGATGATCGGGCGCATGATGCGCGGCGGCAGGGGGGCATCGGCGGACGGCGCGGCGGATTTCCCCATACCCTGTAGGGGCACAAGCTCCAACATGAACAGCATGGCGATGATCATGATGGTCAGGGTGTCGTAGACGATGGAGCGGAAGGCTTCCCATACCGTCCCTTCGTCAATGCCCACGGTTACGGAAACCGGGTTGCCGTCGGACAGGGGCGCGCCCGCCTGGAGGGGCGTCATCGGGTTCCCCACCGTAAAAGTGGTTCCTCCGGCATCGCTGACGGTGATGGACTGCGCCCAGGGCAGGCTCTGGCGGATGTGATCCAGATACGCCCTGACGGAAGGCACGTCCGCCAGCTTCAACCCAAGATCGTTGATGTGCGCGACATCATGCCCGATGTAGCGTGCAAGCTGGGTTCCGGCGTCGCGGGCGTTTTCCTCCAGAAAGGAAACGGCGGGGCCCCGGAGGAAAAGGAGGAAGGCGATCTGGCTGACCAGCAGGGGGATGATGAGGCAGCCCTTGCCGAGTTTCGGAAAGGGGGGCCTGCCTTCCCGCAGCACCAGCAGGATGAACAGGGAGCCGCCCAGTACGGCTACCCCAAGGAACAGGAGCGTGTGTCGGGAGGCGGCGTTGCCGACAAGCTCCGCCATGCCCGCCTCGTCGAACCCGGCGAGCACGCTCCCCACGCCGGCCCCGGTGCGGTTCCTGATGGGCTGGACAATCCAGACCCTGCCGTCGGCGTCGAAGGTTTTCACCTCGCCGTGCAGCGTCTTGAGCTTGTTCTCGTCCTGAGGGACGGGAGGGGCCTCCGGCGCGCCTGAGGGCCAGTCGGAGATGGGCCGCCCGTTTCCGTCCAATACGGCAAGGCGGCTGACGCCCGCGGTTTCGCAAAAACGGCGAACGCGCCCGTCCATGTCCTCCACCCGTTCGGGATCTTTGCCGAAACGGGCCAGCCGCGAGAGATCGAGGCTGAACTTTTCGCTGGCGATGGCCTGCACCGAGACAAGGGACGTCTTATAGGATTTGTACAGGGTCGCCAGCGTGAGGATGCCATACAGGCACTGCGCGGCAAGGAGCGTTGCCAAGCCGCCGATGAGCAGGCGCTTGCGGGATGGTTCCATGTTCACTCGCCCGCGTTTTTGATGTCTTGATAGATCGCGTCCGCCGCCAGCAGGATTTCAAAAGGCGGGTCCCAATAGATGAGCCGCGCCATTTCCAGATTGATGGCAAGCCCGATTGCGCTGTCGAAGACCTGCCCGACATCCCTGGGGCGTGTGCCGTCCATGACTTTGGCGATGGCCTCGGCCCCGAAGCGGCCTTCACTGGAAAAGCTGCTCTGGGACAGGCTCATCAGGACGCCGAGCTTCGTCTCCTCAATGCCGCTCTGGGAAAAGGAAGGAACGCCCGCCTTGATGAGCGGCTGGAGCAGTTCCCGCATCCGGTTCCACTGCATGCCTGAGTTGGTGGTGAGGTATACGGCGTCGGACGTTTCCGCCAGTTGGGAAATACACTGCCTGAGGTTGGCGAAGCTCTGATCGGGAGGCACGTTCAGCGCCGTGGTGCAGCGCACAAGCTCAATGCCGAGCTCATCGGCGGCGGATTCGATGGCGGCCAGCGAGACGTCGGAACGGCCTTCCGGGGTATCCTCATACGGGACACCCAGTTTCTTGAAACCAAAAATATCATGGAAAACGGCAAGCTGGCGCTTGTAGCGTTCGGGATCGATCTGCGTATGCAGGTTGTCGCGCCCGGAATCCTCCAGCGATTTGGAGATGCCCGCCTGCACAGCGTCGGTGACCGACATGGAGAACACCGGAACGGCAATGTCGGCTGTGGCCATATCCAGACCGGCCCATGTGCCGAAGGCGAAAACCATATCCACGTCGCCCCGTTCGCGGATACGGTCGAGCAGGGCCTTCTTGTTGGCGGCACGCTGCGGCGCGTCCCAGTTGGCGGAATAGTAGCCGTCTTTCAAAAACTCCAGCCGATCCCCGCCCGCATGTTCGGCGAGCCAGTCCCAAATGGGCCGGGTGTCGTCCGTCTTCTCCGGGATGGGCACATCGCCGTCGGCAATAATCCCAAGTTCGGCAAGCCCCTTGGCTGTGGCGGCGAGGATGCGCTGATAGTCCGTATACCCGCCTCCCTCAATGTAGGCCGCCCGCCATCTTTTTGCAGGATGGGCGGAGGCTTTTTCCTCAACAACTGGGGTGCCGTCGGCGGACGCGGCAACGGCGGCAAAGAGCAGACCGCCGCACAGCATGATAAAAAGGAACAACCGGCAAAAGCGATTCATGGCGACTCTGTTTTTCACAAGGTTAGGCAGGCGGCTTTCAGGCCGCGTTCCCGGCGGAACGTGCATACCGGGCCATCCGTATGTCCCTGATCCATAAAACGTCAGGAGATGATTTCGCTTTTACGTGCATTCCCCAAGCCATGCAAGGCCGACAGATGACAAAGGGGCCCCTTGCGGCTACTGTAGCGATGGACGCATTTGGCGAACCGCGCACCGGGCGTACATACCCAAACAGCCAGTGCGCGGCATCCCGCGGCAACAGGGAGGGAGCGTCCGTATCCCGATCCCGGCCCCTGTCCCAGTTCCTGCGGGTGCGTCAAAACTTCAATACCCGTTTGGGAACAAGGAGACTGCCATGAAGACCGTCATTTCCACTTCCAAGGCTCCCGCCGCCATCGGCCCCTATTCGCAGGCCGTCCGTAAGGGCGACACCCTGTATCTTTCCGGGCAGATCGGCATGGATCCGGCTACGGGGGAACTCGTTTCCGATGATGTGAAGGCGCAGACCGCGCAGGCCCTCGCCAACATGAAGGCCATCCTTGCGGAGGCCGGAGCCACGCCCGCCGATGTGACCAAAGTAACCGTGTTCATCGTGGACATGGCGGAATTCCAGATCGTGAACGGCGTGTACAGCGAAACTTTCGGCGCAGACGCCCCGGCCCGCTCCTGCGTCGCCGTCGCCGCCCTGCCCAAAGGCGCGCGCGTGGAAATCGAAGCCATCGCCGTCCTGTAAGTTTTCAGTCCCACTAACTTTTCCGCCCCACGTTCATACATAAGCGGATTTTTCCTTCCCCCTCGGCCCGCCGAGGGGTTTTCATATGGGAAGGCCAGCTTTTCTCTTCTCTGAGTTTTTCAGGACAAAGACGGGAAGAGCGGGCCGCGTGTTCCCCCAGTTTCCCATAAGCGAACGTCCCGAAACTTCAACCGGAAACAAAAGGCTGTGCGGTAGAAAATGGTTGATGCTTTTTTCTCTGGAGTTCCAAAGGCATGACCAACAAAATGCCTTAACTATGGATTCCGCCGAGGGGAAAACCGGAAAAGGAATGTATTTTGAGCGTACCGCGGAGATGAAACAACCACATAGGAAGGCAGGGCCAAACAAAAAGCCCCGCACGGGGCAGGGCTGTCATTCGGTGGGGAAGTGGGCGCGCCGCTTGGAGCGGGTTGCCTTGGGTTTTTGTTCCGCTTCGCAGATTTGGGCGAGCCGTTCTGCGGAGTCGGCATAATGCGCCCGCACTGCTTCCTCAATGGTGTGCGGGTTGCGCGTGAGGAACGCCTCATACATGCTGTTGTGCCGCTGAAAAAGCTCCTCCGTCGTGTACAGCGTACGCCATTGCTGAAACATGAGGTATTTGGAAATCACCCGGCAGGAACTGCGGGCAATGGAGATGAGCAGGGGGTTGCTGGCCCTTTCGAGGATCGTTTCATGGAAGGCCGTGCCGAGTGCCGCGTGATCCTCGAAGGGCGTGCCGGAAAGCACGCCTTGTTTCATGCGGTCAAGCAGGGCTTCCAATTCTTCCCACGGGCCTTTGGGCAGGTTCAGGACTACGTTGACGGCGGCGGCCCCTTCGAGGAGCCCGCACAGTTCGTAGCGGTGGCGGATGCCGTCGCCCGTGAGCAGGGTTACGCACTTGCCCCGCTTCGGGTGGGACATCAGGAACCCCTCCGTTTCAAGCTGATAAAGCGCCTCACGGACGGGGGCCCGGCTGATGCCGCATTCCTCGGCTATGCTGGCCTCGCTGATCCGATCCCCGCTGCGGAGTTTGCCGTTGCGGATCCGCTGGCGGATAAGGTTGACCACCTGTTCGCTGTATGTCGGTTTGTTAAGCTGTTGCATCGCTCACCATTGTGTTCGTTGGCGGCGTCCGATTGTGAACGCCGTATCATATGTATTTGATACCAAATAACCTCTCCTCATATACGCCGTCAAGGGCTATCGCCGGGGCCCGCAGCTCTGAATGTCCCCGGCCACGGCCCCGGCAAGCCGCAGGGCATCGGGCCGGATAACGGCGATGACGCCGCGTTCGCCCGCATTGATGTACAGCGTCCCCCGCTCGAAAAGCGAAGACTGCGCGAACACCGGAAGCGGCGAACTGAGCCCGAACGGGCAGATGCCGCCGGGCTTGTATCCGGTCAGGCGTTCGGCGTTTTCCGGGGAACTCGGCTGGAGGTGCGGCACGCCCGAAAGCCGCTGGAGCTTGTGCAGGGATACGCGCTCATCGCCGTGCATGAGCGCCATGACCGCGTGTCCTCCCTGCCCGTCGTCGAACACAAGGCTTTTCACGATGTCGTGTTCGCACAGCCCAAGCTGCCGGGCCGCGTCCTTCGTGCCGCCCCGCTCGGTGAAAGCATACTCAAAACGCCCGACGTCCTCACCCGCTTCCTGCAGAATGCGGATGGCCGGAGCCTCTTTTTTCCCGTACATCCCTCTCCCTCCACACGTATTATTGTACGGGCAGGAGATACCTGATATCCGGCATGCTGTCGACTGCTTTAGTCGACGGCTATTGGTTCCATGTTTCGCACTGCACGCAGAGTTTGCATTGCACGCCGATGGCCCGATGACGGCTGGGCAGGGAAGGCTTTCAACAGGTGCCCCTTTTCAACGAGTGCCCTTGGGTTATCTTGGGGAGAAATGAGGAAAGCTCCGCATGGGCAGGGCTTCTTTCGAGGAAGGCCCCGTATGGGCAGGATTTCTTTCTTGGTTTTTAAATAAGTCGACGGTATACTGTTGACCATTATCTGCGTCCGGGGTATTGTGCTTTCAGCAACAAGCTCAACCCTGACGACAAAGGAGAACCACATGGCTACAGTTACCGCGAAATACCTTGGCGATCTGCGCGTCGAGTGCACCCATGTCGCGAGCGGAACCAAACTGGTGAGCGACGCCCCCGTGGACAACAACGGCAAGGGCGAAGCCTTTTCGCCCACTGACCTTTGCGTTACCGCCCTCGCATCCTGCGCCATGACGATCATCGGCATTTACGGCAAGATGCACGATGTGGACGTTGTCGGAACGGAGATCGAAGTCGCCAAGACCATGAGCGCCAACCCGCGCCGCATCGGCAAGATCGAAGTGACCTTCATCATGCCCGACCGCGAATACACCGACAAGCAGAAGACCATGATTGAACGCGCCGCGCATACCTGCCCGGTTCACCTGAGCCTGCACCCCGATGTCGAGCAGGTGTTCACCTTCAAATGGGCGAAGTAGCTCCAACCAAGGAAAACGCCATGAAAACCGTGATTTCCACCCCCAATGCCCCCGCCGCCATCGGCCCCTATTCGCAGGCCATCCGTAAGGGCGGCATCCTGTACCTCTCCGGCCAGATCGGTATGGTTCCGGCCACCGGAGAGCTCGTTTCCGATGATGTGAAGGAACAGGCGGCGCAGGCCCTCGCCAACATGAAGGCCGTCCTCGCCGAAGCCGGAGCCACGCCCGCCGATGTGGTCAAAGTGACCGTATTCATCGTGGATATGGCTGATTTTCAGGCTGTGAACGGTGTATACAGCGAAACCTTCGGAGCCGATGCCCCGGCCCGTTCCTGCGTCGCTGTTGCCGCCCTGCCCAAGGGCGCGCGCGTGGAAATCGAAGCCATCGCCGTCCTCTAGCCCCCTTTCCTATACGGCTCCCAGATGCCTCCTCCCACATAGCCCCCGGCCCAGCCGGGGGTTTTCCGTAGGCCCTGTTATAGTATGTGGTTGTTTCATCTCCCCAGTGCGATGAAAAATAGAGCTTTTTTCCAGTTTTCCACTTGGCGGGATCCACGGTTAAGGCATTTTTCGGTTGGCTGTGTTCAATTTTACGGTTGATGATTTTTTCAATGAAAATCAATAGATAAAAGCTCG